>JAZFTZ010000168.1:0-6201 GCA_036446955.1 Thermodesulfobacteriota bacterium | reverse complement strand
GTCGGGGAGCAGCCAGGGCCGAGGCCAGTCCCAGTATGACTAACACGGCAATAAGTTCCAGCAGGCTGAAGCCCGAGGATTTTTCAGCTGTTTCAAGCGGGCTCATTCCCAGCTCACCAAATCAGTGTTAGTGCCCTCCCCCCCCGGGGCCTGGTCAGCTCCAAAAGATATCAAATCGAAATCGCCATGCTCCCCCGGCGAGGCATATACATACGCCTTCCCCCAGGGGTCAAGGGGAACTTTCTTCCTCAGGTAGGGACCGTCCCAGGTCTCCAACCCTTGCGGTCTGGTCCGCAGCGCCTCCAGGCCTTCGGCAGTGGTGGGGTAATGGCCCACATCCAGGCCAAACGCTTCCAGCGCGATAGCAAAAAGTTCAATCTGGGCCCGGGCGGTATTTTGCTTTGCTTTCTCCACCTTGCCAAACATCCGCGGACCTACCAGGGCAGCCAGCAGCCCAATGATGACGATGACCACCAATAACTCGATCAGGGTGAAGCCGGCTCCGCTTCCCCCCCTAGCTCCTTTGACTGAATAGATCAATTTCATTATGGGCGGACTTCCTTATGGCCTGCCAGCGAGTTCAAAAGGGAATCTCATTTATGCTGAATATAGCCAAGAGCATAGAGATCACGATGAACCCTACCACCAGACCCATAAAAAGGATGACCATCGGCTCCACCAAAGATACCAGTCTCTTTAGTTTATTACGAAGATCTGCCTCGATAAAATCAGCCCCTTTGCCGAGCATCTCCTCCATCCTGCCCGTCTCTTCTCCCACTGCCACCATTTGTTCAAGTAAGGGATGGAAGATATTAGCCCGAGCCAAGCTGCTGGCAAAGCCCCGTCCCTGGGCTACCTCCGCTTCCAGGTTGCAAAGACGGCTGGAAACAGCTCGATTGTCCAGGGAATCCTTGACTATGCGGATGGCGGTCAGCAGAGAAACGCCGCCCTCCAACATGGTCGCCAGAGTGCGGGCGAACCTGGAAGCCTCCCGTTTCCTTATCAAATCACCCAAGATGGGTAGACCTAACTTCCAGTGATCCCAAACCAGACGCCCGCGCTCCTTAGAGACAAACGACCGCCAGCTCACTACGATAAATACACCGCCGGCCAGGAAACCCCACCAGTAGTCAGTCAAAATGTTACTTGCCGCCACCACTGCCTGGGTGCTCATAGGAAGGGCCTGCTCAGCCTGGGCGAAAAGAGGAACAAATTTCGGGATCACGTACAAGAGAAGCACAGCCACCGCGCCGGCGCTGACCGCGGCCAGGATGGCAGGATAAATCAAGGCGGCGATCACGTAATTGCGTAACTCGATGGCGGACTCCAAGGACTGGGCCAGGCGCTGCAACATGGGCCCCAGCGCGCCGCTTTGCTCTCCCGCCTCAACCGTACTGGTATAGTACCTGGGAAAAGTCCCAGTGTGCCTAGCCAACGCCACGGAAAGGGACTTGCCGCCGCGCACATCCCAGGCTAGTTGCTCGGCCACTTTGCGGATTTTTTGATCGGGGCTGAGGTCAGCGATTATTCTCAGCGCCCGATCCAGTTCGATACCGGCGCTAAACATGGAAGCCAGCTGCTGGGTAAAAGTAAGGCTTTCCTGGCGGCCAAGCCGGCCCTTGAAGGGCAGCGTGGCCAGCGGTATTTCGGGAAGCCGGGGCCGCTCTTCCACAACCAGCGGGAAATAATTCTGCTGGCGTAACATCTGCAGCACCCTAGCGCGGCTGTTGGTCTCCATAGTACCTTCCTGGATGCTGCCGCTAGTATCCACTGCTTTGTACATAAAGACCGGCATCTTCCCTCCAGGCCAACTCAATTCTGGAACTAGGGCGACTCCTCGTCTTGAGTGACCCGCACCATCTCCGCCAAGCTGGTAATTCCCTGCTTTACCTTTATAAGTCCATCATCTCTCAAGCTAACCATCCCCTTTTTCTGTGCGCTGGCCTTAATAGTACTGGAGCTGGTCTTGGTTAGGATCATGTGTCTTATCTCATCATCAACCGTTAGGAACTCGAACAGGCCTATACGGCCCTTATAACCTGTGTTGTGGCAGCTTTCGCACCCTCGCCCCCGGTAGGAGACCAGTTCTTCGTCTATATCGTCCTCTGCCAGACCTTTCTTCCTCTCAGGCTGATCAACCAAAGGCTCTCTACAATTCAGACAAACCAGCCTTAGCAGCCTCTGGGCCAGAATGGCCAGGATGGAGGAAGCCAACAGGTAATCCTCTATCCCCATATCAAGCAATCGGGTGATGGCTCCGGCCGCATCATTGGTGTGTAATGTGCAAAACACCAGGTGGCCGGTAAGGGCCGCCCGAATGGCGATCTCCGCGGTCTCCCTGTCGCGCACCTCGCCGACAAGAATTACGTCCGGGTCCTGCCTGACTATGGACCTCAAACCACTGGCAAAGGTCAGCCCTATTTGAGGCTTTACCGGGATTTGATTTACCCCCTCCAGTTGGTACTCCACCGGGTCCTCGATGGTTATTATCTTCTTTTCGGTGGAATTCAGCGTATTAAGGGCGGCATACAGGGTGGTGGTCTTCCCACTACCAGTCGGGCCGGTCACCAGGATCATGCCGTAGGGTCTGGATACCACATTCTTAAAGCCGTGTAAGACCAAAGGAGAGAAACCCAATTGATCCAGACCCAAAAGCATCATCTCTTTATCCAACAACCTCAACACCACGCTCTCGCCGTAAAGGGTTGGGATTGTCGATACCCTTATGTCAAAGTCTCGCCCTGGGATCCGAGTGCGGATGCGGCCATCCTGAGGCAAACGCCGTTCAGCAACGTTAAGCTTAGCCATAATCTTTATCCTGGAGATTATGGCCGGCTGCAACCCCTTGGGCGGCGATTCGGCGTCATACAGGACTCCATCTATACGGTAGCGAACCCGGAGCTTCTCCTCGAAGGGCTCGATGTGGATGTCGCTGGCTCCCAGTTCCACCGCCTTGGTGATCAGCAAATTGACCATTCGGACCACCGGCGCCTCTTGGGCCATTCCCCTGAGACTATCCTCGGAGGGTTCAGCCTCCTCACCGGGGGTATAGATCTCCTCCTGGTCCATGCCGGCCACTATTTTCCCGATAGTAGCCGCTCCTTCTCCGTAGAAGCGATCGATGGCCTCCACAATCATTTCCTCAGGCCAAGCCTCGGACTCAATCTGGTAGCCCAGGGCCAATGTCAGCTCATTCAATATATTCAGCGCGGAGGGATCGGCCATAGCCACCAATAAGGTATCCCCCTTCAGCTCAAGCGGGAACACCTTATATTCCTCCATGTATCCTCTGGTTAACTTGTCGAGTAAAGGAGCAGCCTTCAAACGCTGAAGTGAGGGCAGGGGAGAATCACTATCGTTTTTCAGGATCTTGGTTGCGCCGGTTGAGCTTGAATCTCGCATCCCGGATTCCGCCATTTCTTTCCCCTCGCGCTAGTTACCGCCCCGGCCTCAAAGATCCCACTATAGCTATTATAAATTTAGCTCAGGTTACAGTAAAGAGCTTCTTTGTAAGAACCTCAGTACCGTCGCCTCTCCCTCATTAACTTTTGCAGATACTGTAAGCGCTCGTTATATTCGGCGGAGATGCGTCGAGCATCCTCCTCGTTGAAAATGATACGAGGAGTTATGAATAGGAGCAATTCAGTTTGGAATTGGTTCTCTGAGGTAGACCGGAACAGGTATCCCAGGATGGGTATCCGTCTGAGAAAGGGTATGCCGGACTCCGCGTAAGTGGTCTGGTTCGAGATAAGACCCCCAATAATAAGGGTCTCACCATCCTTTACCACCACTGAGGTGCTAACCTGACGGGTTAAGAATTGCGGGGGCTCGTCCGGGCTCGCGCGCGCGCCTACCTGGCTCAGTTCTTCCTTGATATCCAGGTTGACAAAGCCCTGATCATTTATCTTGGGTGTTATGGATACTTTCACGCCGGCGGTCTTGAATTCGAAAGAGGTCCGGGTTATGTTGGTGTTGGGGTCGGTCTCCGTCCTGGCAATCGGAACTTCAGTAACGATATTTATCTCCGCGGTCTTATTCTCCGTAGTCAATATCCGGGGACTGGAAAGGATTTTGAGCTTCGATTCGCTGGCCAGGAAGTCCAACAAAACCAGGGTGCGACCGGGATCGGTGAACAGGAACGACAGCCCGCCTAGGGTGGTCGCCGCAGTTCCTATAGGTAATGCGGCACTAGCCAGGGGTACGCCCAGTTGGACAGCGATATCCTTAAGTTTGCCCACCGGCCGCAGGAGTGCCCAGTTGACCCCCAGTTCCAGGTCATCGGTAAGGGTCACCTCAGCGATCAAAGCCTCGATGAGGACCTGTTTCGGCATTATGTCTAATTGCTTTATCGTTTCCAGGATGGCGGGGTAGTTCTCCGGCGCGGTGCGGATAATCAGGGAATTGGTGTCCGTATCAGGTACGATGATTACCACGCCAGTCAACGAAGGTGTACCAGCAACAGCTTCAACACGGGCGGGCTGGGCCCCTCTTCTCGGAAGATCCGGACTCGGCGCTCTGGGCCGCCTTGGTGTCGGCCGAGGTGGTCGGGCCGGGGGCGCTGCTCTCCGGGGGACGGGAAAACCTGGAGGCGGCCTGGCCGCTAGTTTTTCTACCTCCTTGATCTCGGGGAAAACCGAGGAGAGGATAGAAGCTATGTTAGTGGCCTTCCCGTTTTGCACCCGGTAAACAAACGTTTGCTGGGTCGGTTTGGTAAGCGGTTGATCCAGCCGGGAAATCCATTCCTCAATAGAACTAGCTAGGTCCTTAAAGCTATTGACCACCAGTATCGAGTTAAGCCGGGGTATGGGAATGAACCGAAGCATCTCCTGTCCCCGGACGATATACCCCATAGCCACAAATATCTCCGAGATCTCCTTGACCAAATCCTCAGCGCGCGCGTTTTCCACCGGAATCAGTTTAACATCAAAGGTCTCGAAGGCATTCACATCCAGGAGTTCAACAATATTCAACAACCTATTCATACTGCTGGCCAGGTCGATGATAATCAGGATATTTGTGCCCGGAACCGGGACTAATAATGCTCGTGACGTGGCCAGCGGTTTCAGGGCACTTTGCATGGTCCTAGCCGGCAAAAATTGGAGCGGGATAATCTGAAGCACAGGCACATCATCACCGGCCCTATTCCCCCACTTCTTACCGAAAAAGCTTTCCGTCGGCACCATCTTCCTTTCGGTTCTAGGGCCGATTTTGTAAACAGGACCCATCCGCTGGATTACCAAATTATTCACCGCCAGGATCTGCGTCAGCACGGCCATGAGTCGAGTCACTGGAACCCGCCCCGAGGTGTGAATGGTGGCCTTTCCAGTTACCCGGGGATCCAGGATGTAATTTATTCCCATGAATTCAGCCATGACCTGGATAACTCCGCGTATATCGGCTTGATCGAAGTTCAAGACCACGTACTTGATCTTTCCCTCGGCATATTCAATCTTTCCCTCAGCTAGCCCCTGGGCCTGGGCCATCACCAGGGTTTGCTTCTCCTTCTCTTCCTCTTGCCGGGCAGGAATAAATCCGCTAGTCAAACGCCAGGTATCATCCTTGAGCGCAATAATTCTTCCCTTAATATCCTTATCCCTTTTAACGACTTCCCTCTCGGGAGCGGACGTCTTCCTCTGAGATTCAGGTAATTCCCGCACGCTAGCCGGACCTATCTCCTCTGTATCGTAGGCCGGTTGGCGCGCGCTGACGGTAGACTGCTGGGATTTTGCTAAATCAGGCAACCGGAAAGAATTTCGCAGACTGGTGCAACCAGAGGCAAGAATACTCAAGAGAGGAAGAATAAATATCAACGATACTTGCTTGATTCGAAATTTACGATTATCAGCTAGCATCCCTTAGCATCTCTGACCACTGACCGCCTCAACCCCGCTATAATACCCTCATTGTTAGCAAATATCAGGCGAATGTTATACAAAATACAAATATTAACCTATTTGTCAAGAATATTTTCGCCCACCCTATGTTGTTATGAGACCCAGGTAAGACTTCCAGGAGGACGGGGCCGTGGCCCCCTCTGTGGGGGGGAACCCTTTGTAAAGGGTTTTCCCCAGAGAAGGTTTCCCCACAACTAGCGCCTGGCCCTCCTCCCGGGAGTGTTACCTTAGCTATGATAGCAACCTGGGAGCTGAAAAACTGTTGTCATTAGCAAGTGAAAATGTCCGCTTTTTGTAGCAAGTGATT
>JAZFTZ010000167.1:0-29420 GCA_036446955.1 Thermodesulfobacteriota bacterium | reverse complement strand
GTTCGGTGGCACCCATATTCTCCACCGCCAGATCCCGAGGGGCTTTCATATCCCGGGCCACCACGTCGTCCAAGCGATACCGGGTAATCCCGACGTCCCAGTTAGGGGAGAGGATAAAGCTTAAAGCCAAGCTGGCCAGGGCGAGGACGAGCACTCGATTCAACCAGGTCAACTGGGGGATATCCCTGAGCCGGTTTAAGTATCCTCGCCACCCCCTAAACCAGCTTTTATGACGGTTGTTAATTCTTCGCACTCTGGCGTTATTCATCGTCTTCATGGGAAACAGCGGCAGCAGCTCTGACCTCGTTCTTTTCATAAGCTTTGATAATGTCTTGAACCAGGCTATGCCGTACCACATCCAGTTCGGAAAAATATACGAATTTGATTCCCTCGACATCTTTTAAGATCTGGATAACATCCACCAGGCCGGAGGGCCGACTGGCGGGAAGGTCTATCTGGGTTATGTCTCCGGTTATCACTGCTTTTGAGCCAAAGCCCAACCGGGTCAAAAACATCTTCATCTGCTCGAAGGTGGTGTTCTGGGCCTCATCCAGGATGACGAAGGAATCGTTTAGCGTCCGGCCGCGCATAAAGGCTAAAGGCGCCACTTCGACCACGCCCCGCTCCAGCAATCTAGAAGCCCGCTCCAAATCCATCATGTCGTGAAGGGCATCATACAGAGGCCTCAAGTAGGGATTCACTTTTTCCTGGATATCGCCGGGAAGAAATCCCAATTTCTCTCCTGCTTCCAGCGCGGGTCGGGTAAGGATAATTCGACTAACTTGTTTACGGGTCAAGAAAGAGACCGCCATAGCCATGGCCAAATAAGTTTTACCCGTCCCGGCCGGACCGATGCCTAAGACTATGTCATGCTGCCTGATGGCGTCAACGTACTCTTTCTGGGCCAGGCTCTTGGGGGCAACCAACTTCTTTTCGGTGGATATATAGACCGCGTCGAGGAAAATATCCTTTAAGTCTGTGTTAGCGTCCTGCTTCAGGATACGAGAGGCAAACCCCACATCCATCCGATATACCGGGTGGCCATTTTTGACCAGTTCATAAAGTCCGCAAAGGAGCTTTAAAGCCAGATCCCGGTCCTCCTTTGCTCCCCACAGCTTGACCTCGCTCCCGCGCGCGCTCACCCTGACGTCCAACAGCTCTTCGACAAATCTCAGATTTTGATCGTGTTCCCCAAAAAGGCTCCGGGCACATTCAAGGTCGTCGAAGGTGACTAGGTGAAAGTTATTCTCCTCCATAAGGCCTCTCAAACCGACTCTGTTGACACAATTCTCCATCCCCTCTCACAGGAAAGGGAAATTAACCCCTGGCCAGCCCAAAGATAGGGCTGGAGGGAGTTTGGCACTGACCGCAATCGGGGTTAATAAAGGTGATGGACAATAATTTCCCTCGCCAGGCACCATCCCTTGCGCCAAAAGGCTCGAGATTTCACTAGGAAGGACCCAAACCCAACTCCTCCTGGAAAATATCCGGCGTTATTGATTCTCCGTCCTTTATGGCTCCTAACATTGCCAAGGCAAAGAACTGCGGTTGAAATATCTGCCGGGCAAGATCTTGGATGTCGTCCACATTTACCCGGTCGATGTTGGCCAGGGTCTCCTCGACGGGCAAGGTCCTGCCGTAATATATTTCGTTTTTGCCCAATCTGCTCATGCGATTCTCGGTGTGTTCCATACTCAAGAGCAGGTTTCCCTTCAGCTGCTCCTTGGTGCCCTGCAACTCCTCACCATCTACGGGTAGCTCAACCAGTCTCCTGCACTCCCGTAGAATAATGCACACCACCTTCCTGAGCGCCTCCCGGCTGGTGCCCACGTAAATAGCCAGGGAACCGGCATCAAGGTAGGCGTTCAGGTAGGAGTAAACTGAATAGGCCAGCCCCCTTTCTTCTCTGATCTCTTGAAACAATCTAGAGCTCATGCTCCCTCCCAGGATGGTGTTCAATACATAACAGCTGAATCGGCTGGGATGAGAATGGGGCAGCGAAGTTGTACCCATGCAAAAATGAACCTGTTCCAAGGGCTTGGACTTAAGAATCACTTTCCCCGAAGGGGAAGGCGGCTCAGCGACCTCGGTATTGGCCTGAGCGGAAAATCCGTCAAAGGCTGCCTGGACCAAATCTACTACCTTTTGGTGTTCCAATCTCCCCGCTACGGTCAGCAGAGTGCGGGCGGGAGTATACTCTTGGAGAAAATAGCTGCTCAGTTCGTCCCTGGTTATCGAGCTCACTGTGGAGGCAGTCCCCAGTATAGAGCGGCCCAAAGGGTGGGACCCCCAGAAAGCCTGATTGAACAGATCATGGACGTAGTCATCCGGGGTATCCTCCACCAAGTTGATCTCCTGCAAGATAACTTTTCTCTCCTTCTCCACCTCCTTGGAGTGAAATAGAGAGTGGCGAAAGATATCAGAGAGGATGTCCAGGGCTAAGGGCAGATCCTTTTGCAAAACTTTGCTGTAGATACCGGTAAACTCCCGGCCGGTAAAGGCGTTTAACACCCCGCCGACCGAATCTATCTCCTTGGAGATCTGCAATGCCGTCCTGCTCTCGGTGCCCTTGAACAACAGGTGCTCAATGAAGTGACAGATACCCCCCTGGTGCCCTTTTTCATAGCGTGAACCGGTATTGACCCATACGCCCACAGAGACAGACTGGCTGTGAGGTATATCCTCGGTTATTACCCTCAACCCGCTTTTCAGGACAGTTTTATTATGCATGATATAACGCCAGGAAATTAGTGCAACCGAGTCTACCCTTTGCCCGTCTCCCTCAGCGCTTCCTTTCTACTTAATCTAATCTTGCCTTGAGAATCTATCTCCAGCACCTTGACCAGTACCTCATCGCCTTCCTTCAAGACGTCGGTAACCTTATTCACCCTATCTTCACTGAGCTGAGATATATGTACCAGGCCGTCCCTGCCGGGAAGAATCTCAACGAACGCTCCAAAATCGAGTATTTTCCTTACCTTACCCTTATAGATGCGCCCCACCTCCGCCTCTTGAGTAATCTCCTTGATGAGTTCAATGGCTTCCTCCAACGACTTCCCCTCGACCGAGGCTATATTTACTTTTCCCGAGTCCTCTACATCTATTCTAACACCGGTCTTCTCTATGATGGCACGAATATTCTTCCCTCCCGGGCCGATGAGCTCGCGGATCTTCTCCGGCTTTATCTGAATGGTGACTATCCGGGGGGCATAGATCGACAGGTTGGATCGAGGCGCGGCTAGAACCTTTTCCATCTCCCCCAAGACGAATAACCGGCCCTCTTTGGCCTGGTTAAGCGCCTGTCTCAGAATATCCTCGGTTATCCCGGCCGTCTTAACATCCAGCTGCAAAGCAGTAATGCCTTCAGCCGTGCCGGCCACCTTAAAATCCATGTCGCCCAAATGGTCTTCGTCACCTAGGATATCAGACAGGATAGCTATCTGGTCGCCCTCTTTGATCAAACCCAGGGCCACGCCGGCCACCGGTGCCTTTATGGGCACACCGGCATCCATCAGCGATAGGATTCCGCCACATATCGTGGCCATGGAGGAGGAACCGTTAGACTCCAACACCTCAGAGACAATCCGAATGGTGTAAGGAAAATCATCTTCGCCAGGAAGCACCGGAGTAATAGCCCGTTCGGCCAGAACACCATGGCCCACCTCCCGGCGAGTTGGCCCCCGGAGAAACTTCACCTCGCCCACGCAAAAGGGAGGAAAGTTGTAGTGGAGCATAAATGACTTGTAAATCTCGGCCTCCAGCCCATCTATCTTCTGCTCGTCTTGAGCCGTTCCCAATGTCGAGGTGGCCAGGACTTGAGTCTCCCCTCGGGTGAAAAAGGCGGAGCCGTGAGTGCGGGGCAGCGCCCCCACCTGACAGCTTATCGGCCGGACCTCGTTCAGGCGGCGGCCGTCTATCCGAGTCTTCTCCTTTAAAACCCGTTGACGGACTAATCTTCTCTCCAGCTCGGCCAGCAGGCCCCGAACCACTTTCTCCTTCTCCGGATCCTCGGCGGCCAGAACTTTAACCGCCTCCTCGGCCAGGCTCTCCAGCTTCCGCCGCCGCTCCCCCTTGTCGGTAAGAAAAGACGCCTCCAAGACGGCATCGGCCCAAAGTTCCTCAACCTTGGCCTTTAACTCATTATCCACCTCAACCGGAACAAAGGCACGCTTCGGTTTTCCCCGGTCGGCTGCCAATCTCTCTTGAAGGTCGAGTATTGACTGCACTCCCTGATGGCCGAAAGATATGCTCTCAAGCACCTCCTCCTCGGGAACCGTCTCGACCTGGCCCTCCACCATCACGATGCCATCCCGCTTTGCCGCCACCACCAGGTTAAATTCGCTTTCCTTGAGTTGTGACTGAGTGGGATTTAAAACCAGTTTCCCGTCTATCTTTCCCACCCGCACAGCCGCCAGCGGCCCATTGAAGGGAATATCGGAGACCACCAAGGCCGCCGATGCCGCGTTTATGGCCAGTACGTCCGAGTCGTTTTCCTGGTCGGCAGAAAGCACGGTGACGATAATCTGCGTATTCATAAAATATCCAGCCGGGAACAGCGGACGCAATGGGCGGTCGATCAACCGGCAGGTAATCACTTCTTTTTCTCTGGGACGTCCCTCCCTTTTGAAAAACCCTCCTGGTATCTTGCCAGCGGCAAAGGTCTTTTCCAGATAATCCACCACCAAGGGGAGAAAATCGGACCCCGGTTTTACCACTCTCTCCGCCACCACAGTGGCCAGCAGGACCGTATCACCGTAGCTGGCAAGCACTGCCCCGTCGGCTTGCTTAGCCAGCCAGCCCGTCTCCAAAGATAATGTCCTTCCGCCCAACTCGGTTTCCACTCGGGCAGCCCTATTAGTATCTTCCATATCTTCTGTCATCTCCTTAGTCCAAGGCGCCCGATAACCTCGTAGTACTTTTCGCTATTTCCTTTTTTAAGAAAATCGAGCAACCGTCGGCGTTTACTTACCAACATCAACAACCCTCTTCGGGAATGGTGGTCCTTGGTATGGACCTTAAAATGCTCGGTGAGATAATTAATCCTTTCCGTCAGCAGGGCAATCTGAACTTCCGGCGAGCCGGTATCCTTATCGTGCTTCCGAAAGTTCCCAATCAACTCCTTCTTCCTTTCTTGTGCCAGGCCCATAGCCACGCCTCCCAACCTAAACCAAAACCCGCAACGGGCAAAACATACTCTGGCCATCAGTCACCCGGGCCTCGGCCACAGCCAGCATATCACCCAGGGGGCCGTGAACGACCACCTTCTCTCCCGGGCTGATACCGGTAGCATCAAGCTGGGCCACTTGGTCAGCCGAAACCCCCTGCCCCTGAGCTATCCTGGCCGCGGCCGGCCAAGCTACCGATACGGACTTTAAGTGAGCCAAGGCTTGCTTCAGAGGTATTAATGCCTTAGCAAGGCCCTCATTTTTCACCAGCTCGTTTAGCTCCTCCAGGCTAAGGCAGTCGTCGATTAAGAAACTTCCGTTTTGCACCCGACGCAGATAAATGAGATGGGCACCGCAGCCCAATTCCCGGCCGATGTCCTTAGCCAACGCCCTTATATAAGTCCCCCCGGAACAAACCACCGAGAACGAGACCAGGGGTAGATTGATCTCATCCAGATGGAGCTGGTGAATCTGAACCTGTCTCTCCTTTCGCGGTACCTGTTGGCCCTTCCTGGCCAGCCGATAAAGGGCCACCCCCTTATGTTTCAGCGCGGAGAAACTGGGTGCCACCTGCTTAATGGTTCCCTGAAACTTGCTGACCGCGGCGCTCAGCCGGGCTTCATCTATTCCATTAACCGGCGACTGGTTGATAAGCTTGCCGGTAAGATCCAGCGTATCTGTCTCCTCCCCCAGCTTCAAGGTGGCCTGATATCCTTTGGGCTCCAGTTCCAGGTACGGCCCCAACTTAGTCGCCCGGCCCACCACGATGGGCAACACCCCGGTGGCGAAAGGATCCAGCGTTCCCAGGTAACCGGCTTTCTTCAACCCGAGCTCGCGCATGACTTGGTTAAGCAGTTTGCGAGAGGAGATCCCTGCCGGCTTGTCGAGAAGAACAACCCCATCCACAGCTCTAACCATCCTTACCTGATTTCGCCTTGTTCAAGTCCTCCAGGATGGAGGAGATCCGGTCCCCGGCACTCAGGGAATCGTCGTACTCAAAACCCAGCTCGGGAACGCGGCGCAGGGAAAGTCTTCGGCTCAACCGGGCCCGGATGAAACGGGCGGCACTCTCCAGGCCAGCCTGGCAACCAGCTGTTTTTCCTTGGGCACCCACCACGCTATAAAATACCTTTGCCCGGCCTAAATCCGGGCTCACTTTCACCTGAGTAATGGTTACAAACCCGAGCCTCGGGTCTTTCAACTCTCGGACAAGCATCCCGGAAATCTCATTCCTTATCAAGTCAGCAATCCGGAGTACTCGCCTCGTCTCCATAATAACACCATCCCTTCAGAGGAATTAATAATTTATTATCTCCCTTTCCTGGTCCACAATAGTAATAGCGCCTGATGCCTGGATAAAGTCAATCGCCTTACTAAGCACCCGATCAACGAACTTGCGGTCGTTCCCTACCAGGCTCAAGCCCAAGAGAGCCCTTTGCCACTTGTCGTGTTTGCCCACCTCGGAGACCGATATATTGAAGTTATTTCTCACCCTGGTCACCAAGCTCTTGATCACCTGCCGTTTACCCTTGAGGTTCGGGCTGGCGGGAATAATCAGATCTAACCTGCATAGCCCGACAACCATTCTATCGCTGGCCATATCCTCATTATTCCAACTTAGCGGCAATTTTCTCCAAACGATATGACTCCACTATATCTCCCGGATGAATATCCTTGTAATTATCCAGGGCCAGGCCGCATTCCAACCCGATTTCCACCTCTTTAGCGTCATCCTTGAATCTCTTCAACGAGGTCAGGTTGCCCTCATAAATAACTTCATTGTTGCGCAGCAGCCGAGCCAGACTACCCCGCATCAGCTTGCCTTCAGTCACTCGGCAGCCGGCTATCATGCCAACTCGAGAGATACGGAATAACTCCAGCACCTCCGCTCTTCCCAGGGCGATCTCCTGTTGAATGGGCTCCAAAAGCCCCTCCATAGCCTTGCGCACATCAGAGACGGCATTGTAAATAACATCGTATAGCCTAACGTCCACGCCCTGCCGATCGGCTAAAGTGTGGGCATTGTTCTCCGGTTTAACATTGAAGCCAATGACTATGGCACCCGATGCCTGGGCAAGCATGATATCGCTCTCGGTAATTGTACCCGCACCACTATGAATCACTTTCAGACTAATCATCTCGGTAGACAGTTTCAGCAAAGAATCATTCAACGCCTCAACCGAGCCTTGGACGTCCGCTTTGATGATGATATTTAGCTCTTTAACCTCACCTTTTTGGGCCCGGGAATAGACTTCCTCCAACGTTAAACGGCGGGTGGCTGATAGTTCCTTCTCCCGCTCCTTCTGTCGCAAAAAGAGACTTACCTCCTTAGCCTTCCGTTCATCAACCACTACCCGAAAACTTTCTCCCGCCTCGGGAACGGCCGAGATTCCAACCACCTCCACTGCATGGCTGGGTTCAGCCGCTGACACTCTCTGGCCCCATTCGTTGAACATAGCCCGCACTCGGCCAAAGCAGGTGCCGCACACAAACGGGTCGCCCGGTTTGAGGGTCCCTTCCTGGATCAGGACGGTGGCTACCGGCCCCCGACCCTTATCCAGCTTGGCCTCAACAATGCTACCCCGGGCCAACTTGTTGGGATTGGCCTTCAGGTCCAGCAGCTCGGCTTGCAACAGAATTAGCTCCAAAAGGTCATCAATCCCAGTCTCCTTTTTGGCCGAAACCTCAACGAAGACCGCATTTCCGCCCCACTCTTCCGGCACCAAGCTCAGCTTGCTTAGCCCTTGCTTCACCCGATTAACATCCGCATTGGGCTTGTCTATCTTGTTAATGGCCACCAGAATGGGCACCTGGGCCGCCCGGGCATGGTCAATCGCCTCCACCGTTTGCGGCATTACCCCGTCGTCGGCGGCAACCACCAGAACCACCAGATCGGTCACCTGGGCGCCTCTGGCCCGCATGGCGGTGAACGCCTCATGGCCGGGGGTATCCAAGAAAGTCACCTGACCATTGTTCACCTTTACCTGATAAGCGCCAATGTGTTGCGTAATTCCGCCTGCCTCTAAGGCGGCCACATTGGTTCGCCTTACCGCATCCAGCAAAGAGGTCTTCCCATGATCCACGTGGCCCATCACTGTCACTATCGGAGGCCTGGAGACCGGTTCACCGGTCTCCTTTTCTTCCCCCTCGTCCAGGATCAGCTCTGGCTCAAAGGCCACGTTCTCGACTTCATAACCGAACTCCTGGGCTAGCAGACTGGCGCTGTCGAAATCCAGGACATAATTTATATTGGCCATCGTCCCCAAGGAGATCAGCTTCCGTATAAGCTCACTGGCCTTCACCCCCATCCTTTTAGCCAAATCTCCCACGATGATTGTGGCCACGATCTTCACTACCCTTTTTATGGCCTTGGTAACGGTAGGTTCCGGTCTCTTAGCCTCTTTCCTGCTCACCACCAAGGTTCGCTTTCCCCGGCGTAGGCCGGTGGGACGAAAGACCCGCCCCCTTCTCTCTACCACCTGCTGCCGGGGAGGCCGGCCGCGGCGCGGGGGAGTCTCTCGGCCGGGAGGCTTTTCGGCCAAGGGGGGCGTCTCCGGCTGGGACGGGGGCTGCCCCTCCTTGGACACCTCTGCCGCTGTTCCCTGTGCGATTACGGACTCTGCTTGCGCCGCCGGTTCACTGACCGGCACCTCTTTTTCCTCCGGCCTGGTGGGCGGCACTTCCTCCTTTGGCGTTATAAGTTCTTCTTTGACAGCTAACGATTCCTCCTTGAGGACTACCGGCTCTTCCTTGGGGGGAGCAACTACCTTCTCCACTTTCACCCGCCGGCGGATAACGCTCGGGGTGACCCTCTTTTCAATAATCTTTA
This sequence comes from Thermodesulfobacteriota bacterium, assembly GCA_036446955.1. Taxonomy (GTDB): domain Bacteria; phylum Desulfobacterota; class JAZFTZ01; order JAZFTZ01; family JAZFTZ01; genus JAZFTZ01. The sequence goes on along the minus strand of JAZFTZ010000167.1, from coordinate 20,426 downwards.
CCGGCCGGTAGAAGTTCCTCACCCGCTCGGCCACTTGCTGGTCTATGGTACTCATGTGTGACTTAGCGTCAAAACCAATCTGGCTTAGCTTCTCCAGGATGTCCTTACTGGCCACCCCAATCTCTTTAGACAGCTCGTGGATCCTGATACCGTTCATAAACTAAACTCCCCCAGACTTAACCGATCCAATCGTAAGAGATTGTCGTCAATTTCTTGACACCTTCTCCCTCCAGACAGAATCAGCAACCTGGCTGAGCGGCCCTGAGAAACCGATAGAAACATATCCCTGTTTCCCATCAGTTGCCAGCTTATCCTAAGCTTGCGACAAAGCCGCGCCAACCTCCCTCTTCGAGCCGGGGAGAGGTCGCCAGCGATCAGTGCCCGGCGAGGGATATCGCTCTTATTTTCGGCCAGCCCTGGGCCGGCCGAAAATGATAATGCACCTGCCACTCCGGCCTGGTAAAGCAGGTCGAGAATGCTCTGCCGCAACTGTCTCATAGCTTTCTGCCTCAGCTCCTCGCCCTCCTCCGGTTGGATCGACCTCGTCAACGCCAAGCCAATCCTATTCCTCCTCAGCCCCTGTGTCAAACAAGCGAGCTGGTAGCAGATATAAGCGCCTCGGCCCGGCTTTCGCTGAAAGGTATCCGTTTCCAGCTGGTTGTCACTAACCACGATTCTCATCAAATCTCTTTTCAGCCGCTTGATTCCGCAGCCCGCACAACTCCTAACCGGCATAGCTAGTTGCTCCCCAGCTGCTCTTTGGCCGCCCGGGCTAATTGTTCTGCCTTCTTGCTGCCGATACCTGGAATCTGGGCCAGCTCCTCAGGGTTGGCCTGAGCCAGCCTGGCCACATCCGAATAGCCTGCTTCGGCAAGGGCCTGGGCCAATTTATCCCCTACCCCGGGAAGAGCCAATAGTTCCTCAGCCATCTGGCCCGGCGCCAATTCTGGTGGTGATTCCACCGCTTCTTCCCCGCGAATATCGATCTTCCACTTGGTCAAGTTGGCTGCCAAGCGGACATTCTGCCCCTTCTTCCCAATCGCCAACGACAACTGGTCATTGGGTACTATGACTTCCATCGATTTATATTCGTCATCCATTATAACCTTGGTTATCTGAGCGGGGGAAAGGGCGCTGACAACAAAGCGGCCAATATCTTCACTCCAGGGAATGATGTCGATCCTCTCCCCTCTCAACTCGTGCACTACCGCCTGGACCCGGGAGCCTTTGACTCCCACGCATGCTCCCACCGGGTCAACGTTGCGCTCCGAGCTGGCCACTGACACCTTAGCCCGGTAACCCGGCTCTCGCACCGCGACCACAATCTTTACTATCCCCTCACGAATCTCGGGGACCTCCAGGTCGAACAGGGCGGTAAGAAATCGCGGATCCACCCGGGAGACTACCAGTTGAGGCAACTTGGTTGACTTAGTTACGTCTATCAGGATAGCCCTTATACGGTCGCCCCGCTTCCAAGTCTCTCCGGGAATCTGTTCTTTTAAAAGTAGAACGGCTTCAGCTCGACCCAAGTCAATGATGATGTTGCCGTGCTCAGCCCTAAGCACTATGCCACTGACCATTTCTCCCGTTCTATCCACATACTCGCCATAGGTGATCTCTCGCTCCGCCTCACGCATCCGTTGCATTATAACTTGTTTAGCTGTTTGCGCGGCTATCCGGCCCAGCGACCTGGTATCCATTTTCATTCCCAGGCTGTCACCAAATTCCACCTCAGGGTCCACCAGCTTGGCCTCGGGCAGGGATATCTCCAGGCTGGGATTGCGTACCTGCTCAACCACCGTCTTAAACTGGAACAACTCAACTTCACCCAGCTCTTCATTGTAACGGGCTTCAATCTCCATGTTGGCACCGAACTTCTTTATAGAAACGGTAAGCATGGCCGCTTCCAGTGCCTCCACCAGGGTTTGTTTATCGATCCCTTTTTCCTTGCCCACCTGTTCGATAATGCGACTTAACTCACTCGTCATCGGCACCCATCCTTAAATTCATATTCGAGGTTTGCTTTGACCAGCGAAGAAAGAGGGATGCCGACCTGGCTATCGCCGCAGTCAATCAATATCTCCCCCTCCTTTAAGCCCAGCAGGTAGCCATGAAAGTTACGCTGGCCTTGATAAGGCACTGAGGTCTTGACCCTTACCTTCTTCCCTTGAAACCTGAGAAAGTCGCGCTCCTTCCTCAACGGCCGGTTGAGGCCAGGGGAGGAAACCTCCAGGTTGTAGGGTTTATCTATTATCCCTTCCACGTCCAGGGCCAGACTGAGTTGCCGGCTTATCCTCCGACAATCGTCTAAACTGACCCCTCCCGGGCCGTCGATGAACAGCCTTAACACCCAGCCTAGGGGCTCCTGCCGAAACTGGACCTCGACCATTTCCAGTGCCGAGGCCTCCAATATGGAAGCGGCTAATTTCTCAAGCTGGCTAACTAGCTGGCTGGTCATCCTTAAAACTATCTTCCGCTAAACAAAAAGGTGGGCTAATAACTCCCACCAAACATTTTATTATTAGCATAATTCAGGCATGAAGGCAAGAAAAAAATCATTCGGCCTCAACCTACCTTTTTTACCTGGGAGAAATTGGAATCCAACCGCAGGGACATGATCAGGGCATCCTCTCCATCCTCGTAATAATAGCCCTTGCGAACGCCGATCGCCTGGAATCCCTCCTTCTGGTAGAAATCAATCGCCGCTAAGTTGGAGCGGCGCACCTCCAAAATGAGCTGTTCTGCTCCCCCCCTTAAGGCTTGCTCCCGGGCAAAATAAAGCAACCGCCGGGCCAGCCCTTGCCTTCGGAACCTGGGATGAATGGCGATATTGGTGATATGGCCCTCATCCTTTACCAACCACATACACAGGTATCCGGCCAAAGCATTCTTGTCATCCTCGGGCACTCTAATGCCGAACAGCCGGGAGAAACGATTTCTAAGTTCTTGCCGGAAGGCGTACTTGCTCCAGGGATGGAGGAAGGAGAGCCTTTCTATGATCAGTATCTGCTCCAAGTCCTCTTCATTAAGGGGGACTACAGTTATTGCCTCCCCATTTTGCTGGTCCATGCTCCCTTCAGAACCCATATTCCTTCCAGCGGTTGGTCACCAGTTCCCTGATGTGTGGGGACATCTTACTCTTCTCCGGCCATCTCCGAGTAAATCCTTCCTCGGGCCACTTGCGAGTGGCATCTATCCCCATCTTGGAGCCATACATGGGCAACCGGCTGGCATGGTCCAGGATATCGACCGGGCCGAGGACAAATTCCAGGTCCCTTTCCGGGTCTATACTGTTCAACACCTCAAAGGAAAGGCTGCCTAAATCGTGAATATCCTGATCCTCCTCTACCACCACGATGACCTTGGTGACCGCGGCTTGAAACAAGCCCCAAAGGCCGTGTATCACCTTCCTGGCATGGCCGGGGTAGCGCTTCTCGATGGCGACGATAAGCAGGTTGTGGAACGCGCCCTCGAAGGGCATATGGATATCCTTTATCTCCGGGAACTGAAAGCGGATTAGGGGGAGCATGGCTCTCTCTATAGCTTTTCCCAGGAAATAGTCCTCTTGGGGCGGCCGTCCTACCACGGTGGTCTGATAAATTGGGTTTAGTTGATGAGTAATGCACTGAAGTTCGAAGACCGGAAACTGAGCCGAGAGACTGTAATAACCGGTGTGGTCGCCAAAAGGGCCCTCCCGCCGGGACTGGGACGGGTCGACCACACCCTCGAGCACGATCTGGGCATTGGCCGGGACGTTCAGGCCCACTGTTTCCGCCGGGACCATTTTCACCGCTTGCTGACGCAGAAAACCCGCGATCATCATCTCATCCACTCCCTCGGGAGCAGGCAATGCCGCGGCAAAGGTGACCGCCGGGTCGGCAGCTAAGGCCACCGCCACTTCCATGGGCTTGCCCAACTCCTGGTGGCGGCGAAAATGCTGGGCCGCGCCCTTATTAGGATGCCAATGCATCCCGGTAGTTTTATGATCGTATACCTGCATGCGATAGATGCCGCAGTTCTGGCGGCCGGTGTCCGGATCCTTAGTAAACACCAGGGGTAGGGTGATAAATCGGCCGCCGTCGTTTGGCCAGCATTTCAGGACAGGCAGCTTTTCCAGGGAGAAACCTTCCCGTAAGACCACCTCCTTGCACCGCGCCCGGGTCACCATCTTGGGCAGGTAGCCGGCCCAATCCTTGAGCTTCCAAAGGAACCGAAATTTTTCCCAGTTGGTGGAGGGCGGCTCAGAGGTAAGCAGTTGTTCGAACCTCTTGCCTAAATCATCCAGACAGGAAATGCCCAGCGCACTACACACCCTCTCCTCGGTGCCAAAGGCGTTGATAAACAGCTGAGTATCTGACCCTTTAACCCTTTCGAACAGCAGCGCCGGCCCCGCCGTCTTGACTACTCGGTCGGCGATCTCGCTGATCTCCAGCTCTGGGTCCACCTCGGTCTTTATTCGCTTTAGCTGTCCCACACTCTCCAGATGGGATATGAAATCTGTCAGATCCTGGTAAGCCAACCGACCACCCCTAAGTGCCTGATTCCCAAGAGCTCAGATAATGTTCCTGTTTATCGGTCAAGGCGTCAATGGTGACACCCATGGCAGCTAACTTTAGCTGGGCCACTTGCTTATCTATCCAGACAGGCACGGGATAGACATCGGGCTTGAGCCCAGCCCCTTCTTTGCACAGATATTGCATGGCCAAGGCCTGGTTGGCGAAGCTCATATCCATCACACTGGAAGGATGTCCCTCCGCGCTAGCCAGATTGACCAGCCGGCCGTGAGCGATAACGTAGATCCGCTTACCATTAGTCAAACTGAACTCCTCTAACAGATCCCGGATGATCCGCCGCTGGCTGGATACCTCGGTCAGTTCTTCCAGGTCCAGCTCCACGTTAAAGTGGCCGGAGTTGGCCAGAATGGCTCCATCCTTCATGGTCAAGAAATGCTCCTTGCGGATGACCGAGGTGTTGCCGGTAGCGGTGCAGAAGAAATCGCCCACCGGGCAGGCCTCCTCCATGGTAAGCACCCGATAGCCGTCCATAACCGCCTCCAGCGCCCTCAGCGGATCCACCTCGGTCACTATGACCTGAGCGCCCATGCCCCTAGCCCTCATGGCGATGCCCCGGCCGCACCAGCCGTAACCGGAGACCACGAATATGGAGCCGGCCAAGAGTCGGTTGGTAGCCCGGATAATGCCATCGATAGTACTTTGCCCGGTCCCGTAGCGGTTGTCAAAAAGATACTTAGTGGCGGCATCGTTGATCGCCACTATGGGATACTTAAGCACCTTATTGGCCGCCATGCTCCTAAGCCGGATCAGACCGGTGGTTGTTTCCTCGCTGCCGCCGATAATACCGGCCAGCTGATGCTGCCGCTCCGAATGCAAGGTGCTCACCAGATCGGCGCCATCGTCCATAGTGATTTCCGGCCTAGTATCCAGCACCGACCGGATATGGGAATAGTAGGTCGAGTTATCCTCCCCCTTTATGGCAAATACCGGCACCCCGTATTCCGCCACCAGGGCGGCGGCCACTTCATCCCGGGTGGAAAGGGGATTGGATGCGCATAAGACGGGAGAGGCGCCGCCCGCTTTGAGGGTGAGCATAAGCGCGGCGGTCTCAGTGGTCACGTGCAGGCAAGCCGCGATTCTCTTACCCTTTAGCGGCAAGTCCTTGGCAAATCTCTCTCGGATTATCTTAAGCACGGGCATGCTTTGGCTGGCCCACTCGATGCGCAACCTGCCGTTAGCCGCCAGCGCCAAGTCCTTAACGTCCGAATTCATACACTTCTCCTTCATCAGATCAAATACCAGCTGCCGCGCGCAGCAGATCCGCTTTATCGGTTCGCTCCCATAAGAAGTCGGGGTCGTTCCGGCCAAAGTGTCCGTAAACCGATGTCTTTCGGTATATGGGCCGTAATAAATCGAGCTCAACGATTATGCTGGCAGGCTTCAAGTTGAAGTTTTCCCGCACTATCTGCAACAGTTGGGCATGGGGCACTTTCCCGGTGCCAAAGGTGTTCACCAAAACAGATACCGGCTCGGCCAATCCTATGGCATAAGCTAGCTGCACCTCGCACTTCTCGGCTAGACCGGCGGCCACCAGGTTTTTGGCAATATAACGGGCCATGTACGAAGCACATCTATCCACCTTGGAGGGGTCCTTACCTGAGAAGGCACCACCGCCGTGGCTGCCTTGGCCGCCATAAGTATCAGCGATGATCTTTCGGCCGGTGAGCCCACAGTCACCTTTAGGGCCACCGGTAACGAACCTGCCGGTGGTGTTGATAAATATTAAAGTTTTGTCATCGATAAACGACTTAGGCAAGACTTTATTGACAACCTCTTGCCTGACTCCCTCCCTCAACGTTTCTATGGGGACATCCTCACTATGCTGGGCAGCGATAACCACCGCTTCCACTCGCACCGGTTTTCTATGATCGTACTGAACTGTCACCTGAGACTTGCCGTCCGGCCTCAAGAAAGGCAGGATGCCGCTCTTGCGCACTTCCGCCAGCCGGTGGGTTAACTTGTGAGCAAAGGTGATCGGGGCGGGCATCAATTCCGTGGTCTCATTCGAGGCATAGCCAAACATCAGGCCCTGGTCACCAGCTCCTTGTTCCTTGCCCGCGCTGGCTTCCACCCCTAAAGCGATATCGGGCGATTGCCGGTCGATGGAAGTGAGCACCGCACAGGTGCGCCAATCGAAGCCGGAATTGGGGTCGTTATAGCCGATTTCCTTAATGGTTCGGCGGGCGATATCAGCCATGTCAATGCAGAAGGATGTGGTTACCTCTCCGGCAATAAATACCAGGCCGGTGGTCACTAAGGTCTCACATGCCACCCGGCAGTTCTTATCTTGAGCTATTATCTCATCCAAAACGGCGTCCGATATCTGGTCGGCCACCTTATCAGGATGGCCTTCAGTCACCGACTCGGAAGTAAACATGAAATCCCTGAGTTCCATTCCGCTCTCCTAGCACCAACCCCTGGCCGGGTCCGATGTAAATGATTTGGGAAACCCGGCCGGAAAACGCAGTGCCATCTTGGTGCGCACGTACTCCTCAATCTCCTTGGCTGTTGCCAGCTTCAAAATCTCCCCCAATATCTCCTTGCCTTCAGCAAAGCTGGACTCCCTGATCACCTTCTTTATAACCGGGATGGAGTGAGGGGCCATGGAAAGCTCATCCAATCCCAGGCCCAATAATACCAAGGTGTACAAAGGGTCGCCAGCCATTTCCCCGCACATGGCCACCGGGATGCCTGCCCGGTGAGCCCCCTCGATCACGCTGACAATGATTCTGATAACCGCAGGGTGAAGGGGTTCATAAAGATAGGCCACCTGTTCGTTAACCCGGTCAATGGCCATAAAGTACTGGATAAGGTCATTAGTGCCGATGGAGAAGAAATCGACCTCCCGGGCCAAGAGGTCGGCCATCAAGGCGGCCGAGGGTATCTCCACCATTATTCCTATCTGAATATCCCGGTCATAGGTAATGCCCGCTCTGTCCAAGTCCTCCTTGACCTCAGTCACCACCTGTTTAGCCTCCCGGATCTCTTCAATACCTGAGATCATGGGGAACATTATCTTGACCTGGCCGTAAGCACTCGCCCGAAGCAAGGCCCTAAGTTGAACCTTGAATATCTCGGGAACCTTGAGGCAGAACCTGATCGCCCTAAGCCCCATGGCTGGATTCATCTCCTCCGCCAGGGTCAGCTTGGAAACAAACTTATCTCCTCCCAAGTCCACTGTTCTGATTATCGCCGGCAAAGGCCGAACCCCTTCGACTACCCGGCGGTACATTTGAAGGTGCTCATCCTCGGAAGGTAGATCGTGCCTGTTCAAATAGAGGAACTCGGTGCGATAGAGCCCGATCCCCTGCCCACCGAACTCCTTCAGGGTGGGTATCTCCTCCAAAAGCTCGACGTTGGCCGACAGCCTGATCCGATAACCGTCCCTGGTCTGGGCGTCCAGATTACGATATTTGAGCAGCCCCCGTTCCCAAAAACGAAACCGGCGCCTTTTAAGGAAGTATTCCCGCTGGGTCTCGGCGCTGGGGTTTATACTAACCGTGCCGGTAGTGCCATCCACAATCAAAGTATCTCCGGTGTGGGCCAAACCAGTTATCTCTTTCAACCCTATCACCGCGGGTATGCCCAAGGATCTGGCCATGATAGCGGTGTGGGAGGTCGGGCCGCCGATGTCGGTTACAAAGGCGAGGATGTTTCCTTTGGTCATCTGGACGGTATCGGAGGGAGCCAGATCGTGGGCGACAATGATAGCTTTTTTGGCGATGTCGGTTAACGTCTCGGGCTGGTGTCCCATCAAGTTCCTTAAGATGCGGTCTCCCGCATGCAAGATGTCGGAGCGTCTTTCCCTGAGGTACTCATCCTCAGCTCGGTCGAAAATGATGCTAAAGGATTGCAACACCTTCTTCACCGCATATTCGGCATTTATCCGCTCTTTCCTTATCGACTCCTCCACGCCTTCTATTAACATCCTATCCTCGATAATCATAAAATAGGGCTCGAGGATATAGAGATGCTCCTGGCCGATGGCGTTTTTTACGCGCGCTTGAACTTCCTCCAACTGGCGCTTGGATTCGGTCAGCGCGCGGTGAAATCGGCGGATTTCGTCCTCTACCTGGGAGGCGGCGATGTGGTACTCCTGGACCTCCACCTTGCCCCTATCCAGCAGGTAAACCCGGCCTTTGGCAACTCCCGGAGAAACCCCTGTGCCGGTCAAACGCATATCCAGGATGGAATCCTGGCCCAACTTCACTCCTCTCCGAATCTTCTCTCGATCAGGCAGGACAACTCCTCTAATGCCTGATCGGCGTCATCTCCATTAGCCCAGATGGTCAGTGGGGTGCCCTGGGGGGCAGCCAGAGTAAGAATTCCCATGATGCTCTTACCATTCACCTTTTGGTCGTCGCGGGCGACCTTAATTTCGGCGCGGTATTTACTGGCCGCCTTAACAAACAAAGCCGCAGCCCGGGCATGCATGCCCAGTTTGTTCTTCAAGACCACAGTTGTAGCAACAAATCCGGAACTGTCGTCTTCGTTCATGCTCCCTCCCTGTTACCGGTTGTCAACGCCTCGGTTACGGCTCCTTTCCCTTCTCTACCCGCCGGGTGAGAATCTCACTGGCCAGCGAAATATTCTTTTGGCCATACTCCTTTATGAATCTGGCCGCCTCCTTCAATGACATGCCCTGTCGGCTAACCCCCAGCTTGAGAAGCATGGGAAGATTCACCCCGGTCAGGACCTCGCGCTTATCATTGCCTAAAAAAGACAGGCATAGGTTAGAGGGGGTTCCGCCAAACATGTCAGTTAAGATAAGCACCCCGCTGCCTTCATCCACCCTTTCAATCGCCCTCTCAATATCAGCGCGCGCTGCCTCAGTCCCAGCCGTCGGAGCCAGACATACCGCTTCCACCTGGGGCAGTTCACCCACGATAAGTTTGGCCGTGTCCACGAACTCCTGAGCCAGGCGGCAGTGAGTGACAAGCACTACCCCGATCATCATCCCTTCCTCACGGAAACTCTAAACTTCTTCCCCTTTATTCACATCCCGGTGTCTCACTCTGACCTTCCCGCCCTGCTTCTCCAGAACCCGTCCTAACTCGTTGGCGATGGTCACCGAACGATGGCGCCCGCCAGTGCAACCAATAGCCAGGGTGAGATAAGCCTTCCCTTCTCGCTGATATAGGGGGACGAGGAACTCCATCATCCCCGTCAGCTTCTCCAGGAACTCTTTAGCTTCAGGCGCGCTCAGCACATAGTCGATAACCGGCTGGTCCTCCCCGGTTAAGGGCCTAAGCGAGGGCAGAAAGTAGGGGTTGGGCAAAAACCTCACGTCCATCACCAAGTCAGCCTCAAACGGCATTCCGTGTCGGAACCCAAAAGAAAGCAAGCTAGTAGTCATCCCTTCCTGGTTCTGGAGCTGGCCAAACCTTTCCCGGATGACCCGCTTGAGCTGGTGGGAGGTGAACTCAGAGGTATCCAACACCCAATTAGCCATCGACCTGAGGCCGGCCAACCCCTCCCGTTCCAATCGGATCGCCTCCAGCAGCGACCGGCCCAAAGGGTGAGGGCGCCGGGTTTCCTGAAAGCGGCGCACCAAGGCGGTATCGCTTGCCTCCAGGAACAAAAGCTCGACCTCCTGGCCCTCCTCCCGCAGGCGGCTGAAAGTCTCTGGATAAGACCTCAAGAAATCCTTTTCCCTCAAGTCCATGACCAGAGCCACCTTGGTTATCTTTCCCTCACTGGTCAGGCATAATTCCAGGAATTTGGGTAAAAGGACTACGGGCATATTGTCCAGGCAGAAAAACCCCAAATCCTCCAACGCCTTTATGGCCGTGCTCTTACCGGAGCCAGACAGCCCAGAGACTATGACCACTCTAAGCTTCATGCCATCTCCCCTCGCCTCTCTCCGCTCAAGATGGCGTCCAGAACCCGCTGCTCGATTTCGGTGCGAGAAGACTTGCCGCCCGCCAATAACAGAAAGTTCCTGGCTCCAATCTCCACCGCCGGGCTAATGCTTCGGCCCGGTTTGATCAGCACCCTGAAGAGGGGTATTTCCACCCCAAGCAGGGAATACGACTTAACCTCCGCCCCCAATCGGTCCCATTCCTGAGAGTCTTCCTCGATTAACTCGATAACCATATCCACCGGTCTCTCGTTGCACACCGCGGTTACGCCAAAAAGTTCCCTGATATTGATGACGCCCAGCCCCCTTATCTCCAGGTGATGCTTGATCAGTTCGGGCGAGCGGCCCACCAATAAATGGGGTGCTTTCTTTTTGATCTCTACCAGATCATCAGCTACCAGCTGATGCCCGCGCATGACCAGGTCCAGCGCACATTCACTCTTTCCGATACCGCTTTTACCGATGAGCAAAGTGCCCACGCCATGGATATCTACCAGAACGCCGTGCACCGAGGTGGACTCGGCCAGCTTCTCGGTCAGGAATTGGCTGAGCCGGTTGATGAACACGGAACTAAACAGGTCAGTAATAAACAGCGGTAAACCTTTATCCTCGGCAGCCTTAACCAATTCCGGCGGTATTTGCTGGCCTCTGGTTACCACCAGGCAACAAATATCCCGACCGCAGACCTCATCCACCGCCCTCTGCTTGAGGGGGGTGGCCAGCAAGCTAAGGTAGGAGAGCTCGGAATAACCGGCTAGCTGAACCCGCTCGGCGTGCAGGAACTCACCGTGGCCCGCCAGGGCCAGACCCAGCTTCTGAATCCTGAGCGAGGATATCTTCCTGCCCAGGCCCGCCTTTCCAGCAACGGATCGGAGGCTCAACCCGAATTGTCTGTCCTGGTACATATCGGCCACGGTAATGGCTTTCACCGAGCTTCCTCGTCCTTGTCTTTCATCAACTTAAATATCGCGCCGTGGTTTTTTGCCGCCAGCAAGCTTTTCTTGAACGACTCGTCCTTAACTAACTGGGCGATCTTGGCCAAGGCCTTAAGATGGTCCCCGGCTTTATCCAGCGGAGCCACTAGCAAGAAAAACAGGTGGACCGGCTTCCCGTCTTCGGCTCCGAAGTCAATTCCCTGGCTGCTCCGGCCAAAGGCAGCGACGACATTCTCAATGCCCTTTGCCTTGGCATGAGGAATGGCCACTCCCTTGCCTATGGCCGTACTGCCCAACTTCTCGCGTTCCAGCAGAGCATTTACTATCTCCTCTCGGACCAGGCCTTGTCTTTGAGAAACCAGGCAACCGACCAACTCTTCGATCACGCCCGGCTTGGAACGAGAAACCAGTTCGGCTTTTATCGCCTTATTGTCAAGCAAGCTGGTGATAAGCATGCGATTACACCATTTCTCCTCACATCTTCTTGGAGGTCTGCGTCGATGCGCTGGCCCGGGCGTCTCGGCCGCTTTTCCGATCGTGCAGCTTGGATTTATATTTCTTAACCTGACGCTGAATCTTGTCCGCTACCAAATCAATAGCCTGGTACATATCCTCCTTTTCCTCGGTACAGTTGAACGTGGTTTTATCGCCTTTCACCCAGATCTCCGCTCGGTGGCGGTGTTTCTCGACCGACAAGACCACGTTTGCTTCCACATCTCGGTAGAAGAGCTTTCCCAACCTCTCCAGCTTTTGTTCCACATATACCTTAAGAGTGCTCGACGGCTCCATATGCCTGAAGGTTACACTGATCTGCATTTTTTCTACCTCCCCGCGCCTCATACCCCCCGGTTTCCAGGATTTTGACGACAGTAAGCCAACCTCGCCACACTGAACTGATAATAAGATGGGTTGAGGCCAACTCTAGAATAGGCGTTTCCTTCTCACCGAAGATAGAATTCCCATCGACTCCCGGTACTTGGTTACCGTCCGGCGGGCAACCTTTATATTTCGCTCCCTGAAAAGCCGAGCCAGTTCCTGGTCGGAGTAGGGCCTTTTCCCGTTTTCATTAGCGATTAACTCCCTGATCTTCTCCTTGACCGAGCCGGAGGCCACACTGCCTCCCTGGGTGCCTTGGAGGCCGCTGTTGAAAAAGAACTTCAACTCAAACAGGCCCCGAGGGGTTTGGGCATACTTGTTACTGGTTACCCGGCTCACGGTGGATTCGTGCATACCGATATCATCAGCCACCACCCGGATAATCAAGGGACGGAGAAATTCTATTCCTCGATCCAGAAAATCCCTTTGAAATTTGATTATGCTCTCCACCACCTTATAAATGGTCCGTTGCCGGTGGTCTATACTCTTTATCAACACCTCAGCCTCTTTCATCTTCTGCCTAAGATAACGCCGGTCCTCCGGGGAGCTAAAGCTCTTATCCCACCTGGACTGCAACTTGTAAATGGCGCTAATAGATAGTTTAGGCGCACCATCGTCATTGAGTCTAATTAGATAATCGTCGCCGTCCTTATATATGAAGACGTCGGGAACGATCTCGGCGGCCACCACCCGGGAAAACGGCCTCCCTGGTTTGGGCTCCAAATAAGAGATAACCTTGGCCGCCGCGGCCACCTCCTCCACCGATAGACTCAGCTCCCTGGCTATGGCCTCGTAGTCCTTCTTCTCCAGATTTCTCAAGTGGCAAGCAATAATCTTCTCTAGCGCCGGTTCATTAACTCCCAGGCCCTTGACCTGCAACAATAAACATTCCCGCAGGTCTCGTGCCGCCACTCCGGGGGGATCGAACTCCTGGACCTTTGCCAGCACCCCTTCCACATCGGCCTCATCGACCTTAGCCTGATCAGCGAGCTCGGCCAGGTTAGAGCAGAGGTAGCCATTATCATCCAGGTTTCCGATAATGTAACTGCCCAGCCGACACTCTCCCTCGTTAAAATCCGACAAGCGCATCTGCCAGATGAGATGGTCGGTAAGGCTCTCGGCCTTGGTCAGATTGCCCGTGCGAGAGGGCAGTTCCTCATCATCAGTGAAGACATTTCGAGGCAGGGAGGACCGGGGCTGGAAATAATCCCACAGTTGGGCCCGCAGTTCTTGCTCCTCGCTCCCCTCAGGCGGATCGGCGTCCAACTCCAGAACCGGGTTTTCCAGCAGCTGTTGCTCCATCTCCTGTTGAAGTTCCAACTGAGAAAGCTGCAATAACTTAATGGCTAGCTGGAGCTGGGGAGTGATGACCAGCTGCTGGCTGAGCTTTACCGATTGTTTGAGTTCCAGTGCCATGCGCCTCTCACAACTTGAAATTCTCTCCCAGGAAAACCTGCCTGGCTTTGCGGCTTCTGCTTATGGATCGGGGCAGACCACTAGCTATCACCTTGCCCTCGCTCAAGATATAGGCCCGATCACAGATTCCCAGCGTCTCTCTCACATTATGATCAGTGATCAAAATACCTATTCCCTTCTCTTTAAGACGCCGTACGATAAGTTGAATATCGGCCACGGCAATCGGGTCGATGCCGGCAAAAGGTTCATCCAAGAGTAAAAAATAAGGCGAAAGCACCAACGCCCTGGTGATCTCCACCCGCCGCCGCTCGCCGCCGGAGAGCCGATAAGTTTTATCCGCGCGCAGATGGGTCAATCCCAGATCCTCAAGCAGAGCTTCGAGCCTTTCCTTTCTTTCCCGGCCATTCAACGGCAGGGTCTCCAGAATGGCCAAGATATTTTCCTCCACCGTCATCTTTCTGAACACCGACGGCTCCTGAGGCAGATAGCTAATCCCCCGTCTGGCCCGTTCATGCATGGCTAGCGGGGTAATGTCCTCCCCATTCAAGAAAACCCGTCCCCCAGAGGGATTGACCAAGCCGACTATCATGTAAAAGGTGGTTGTTTTACCCGCTCCATTGGGCCCGAGTAAACCAACCACTTCACCGGCGTTGATTTTGAGGTCCAGTTCCTCTACCACTTTCCTTCCCTGGTAGCTTTTTGTCAGCGTCTCGGTTTGTAATGCATTAACTTTGTTCATATCTATTCATTTATTTGCTTGGAAAGATGATAGCGTTCACTCGCTGAGAGCCACTCCCCTCTACCACCATTCTGTCTTCCCCAAGAAAGACGGTGATGGTCTCTCCACTTACCTCATTTCTCCCCTGCCAGATCTTGGCCCCCTGGGACAGCACCACCTTTTGCTCGGCATTGAAGAAAACTACCTTTTGGCCCACGGCCACCGTGTCTCCTTGAGTAACTTTGACGTTGCCCTGGGCCACTATTTTCTCAATCTCTTTCCCTTTATTTGAGTAACTGGCGATCAGAATATCGGATGAGATAACCATGTCACCTCTTCTTGCCACTACATTGCCTCTGAAAGTAACGGTTCCCTTTCTGTTATCGGCCTCCAAGGTCCGGGCACTGATCTTTATAGGCCCGGAGCCTCTCTTGAAACCCGAGCCCAGCCCGGTGGCCCGGGTTTTCCGCCTGGCCGGCTTCTCGGCCAGCTTGGCCGCCCTTTCTTTGGGCTCGGCCTTCTTGGGCTCTGCTGGAATAACCCTTTCTTCACTCAATGGCCTGGCCAAAGAAGCAGCTTTCTCCTGCCGCGATGCAGGCACCTCCCCGCCAGCCTTCTTCTCCTCCGCCAAGGCGGTCCTCTTGGCCGGGGGCGGTTCTGGCCCTGCTAGCGGGGTTATGATTATCTTACCCTTTAAAAACCGCCGTTTGAGCTGAAAGGCCAGCTGCTTAATCTTGCTGGTCCTGGTTCCCCTCCCTTCCACGAATACCTTCTGCACCGCAAACGGCGCGCCGGGTAGATTATGAAAGATCCGAAAATCCAAGCTCATATGCTGACCTAATTTAGTATAGCTACCGTAAACCAGGTAATCGGCACCGATCTCAGCAGCGAGCTTTTTGACGCCTTCCTCTGACTGATCAAACTTTCTTGACCCGGCAATAAACTGCCGGGCCGTATCCTGGCCTACCACCGCCACCTGTTCACCAAGCTCAAGCTCGCGGATAAGGGTCTTCCAAAGCCTGGCGGGTAAGTCGGCAGACGCTCGCAGCACGTTTATCTGAAAAGGCACCACCCCGACCTTGACCCGAGAGCCAAGCGCGGGCTTTTTCTTTGCTGGCGCCGGCTGCTTTACCTGAACTGATGGCTTCTCCTTTTGGGCTAAAGCTGGAGCTGGTGGGGTAACCGGCCGGGACTTATAATAGGCAACCAGCTTCTCCTTTGGCAAACGTCCCCAGCCTTCCAGGATACGCTGGCCGATCGCGCGGGCCAGCTTTCCGCTTTGGGCCACGAGCACTTCATCGCCCCGAGCCACCGCGAACAGGGGTGGTGACCGCTTTTCTTCGATAGCGTTCATCAAGCGGAAATCTAGACTGAAGCTTCCCCGCAAAGCAGTAACGCTGCCATAAACTACAAACGCGGCTGCTTTATCATGAGCGAGTTTAATTAACCCCTCGTCGCTGACCGGAAAAGATAACTTCTTATCCGACTTCAGCACTAGCAACAGGCTCTTCCTCAGTTCCCCGCTTACCGTCTCCATCACCGTGGCGCCGATCTTTTCCGCGTTCGCATCGGCATTAACCCTGAAGGGCGCGACCAGCACCCAAGGCCGGGGGGGGTAGTCCTGAGCTTTGACCTCAGCCTGTCCAGCCAGGGTCAAGAGACAAACAAGGGACACCCCGGCAGTCAAGATGTCCCTTGTTATTCTTCTTATTCTCGCTTCTTTAACAAGCATGTTCACCCGTGGCCTTACCCTGGGGCCGTCAACGCGCCTCGCTGACCTCCACACGATTAAGAAGGCGAAAGCTCTGGCTGTCCAAATCTATGACCATGCCCAATCCCACTAGCTTGAATCGAGGACTCTTGATTACCACCGGACTTTTAGTCATTATCTTCCGACTGGCCTGAATGAACTTCAGCGATTCGGTGCGAAGCTCATACCCATCACTGCTCTTAGCTATTATGTTTCCCTCGATTTCCACGTCGCGGGTCTGCAAATTGATCCGTGCCCTATCGCCTCTTATATCGAATTGGCGCCCATCGGGGGAGAATATCCTGGCTTTGATCTCCTTCAACAGGGCTAAATTCTCCTCCTGAAAATATTGGGCTGATTTGGCCTCTATCTCCCACTGGCGGTCGCCTGCCTTCACCTCGGTGAGATGGATCTGCTTAAGCCCCATATCTGCCCGGGTGGACAAGAAGGATAAAGGCTTCCCCCGAGGCTTGGCAGACCTAAGCCGTTGGGCCACGAACAACCCGCCGCTGGCCATCAACAGTATCATCAAGCCTATCAGAGCGATCTTCAGTCTATTCATCTGTTATCTTCGTTAAAATGCTAACATCATTCTTAGGGTCTGTAAAGTTCATTTTTTGCCGCTCGCTCGCCTCCTTTGTGACTGTTTTGGTCCTTATATAACAAAAGCGGGGCGACTGCCCCGCTAGCGTAAAACCAATGGCCTGTGCCGGCCGATTCACTGCTGAAAATATCTTTCCATCAGCTGAGCCCATTTTCCCTGGGCCCGGAGAATGAATTCTGCCAGCTCCCTGACCGCCCCTTTTCCGCCTGGCAAACGAGTGGTGTAGTCAGCTTCTTTCTTCACCTCTTCTAAGGCATCGGCCACCGCGGCCGACAGTCCCACCTCTCTCAAGACCGGGATATCCACCACGTCATCGCCGAGGTAGGCTATCTCGTCGTCCTTTAAACCGATTTGGTCTCGTATCCTTTGGTAAGTCTCAAGTTTTATCAACGACCCTTGCTCCACAATCTCTATGCCCAGTTCTTGTGCCCGTCGGCTGACCACCGATGAATTTCGCCCGGATATGATCCCCACTTCCAGGCCCGCCCGCTTCAGCAGCTTAACCCCGTGGCCATCCCTTACATGGAAAGACTTGGCTTCCCCCTGGTGGGAATCGAGTATTATGCTGCCATCGGTCATAACCCCATCCACATCCAGCAAGACCAGCTTTATTCTGGCCGCCTTTTCTAATATACGTTGATCCACCTTAAACGATCCCCGCTTTAACCAAGTCATGCATATGAATAATGCCCACCGCCCTGCTTTCTTCCTCGCCCTGGTAGACGAATAAAGAGGTTATCGCATGTTCCTCCATAAGCCGCAGGGCCTTAGCGGCCAGCTCTTTGCCGTTTACTCTTTTGGGATTGCTGGTCATGACCTGGCAGGCTTTTTTGACCAGCAGCTGGTCGTCCTTCTCTAAACCCCGGCGCAAGTCGCCGTCGGCGATTACTCCCTCCAGGTTGCCCTCTTCATCGATCACGCCGGTAATGCCCATCCGCTTAGATGAGATCTCAAAGATGGCATCCCGCATAAGGGTGTCCCGCCGCACCAGCGGTACAGCATCGCCACTATGCATCAAATCCTCCACCCTGAGGAGCAGAGCCCGGCCCAGGCTTCCGCCGGGATGGAGCAGAGCAAAATCCTCTTCCTTAAATCCCCGTTTCAATAAAAGGGCTACCGCCAGCGCGTCACCGAAGGCCAGCGCCGCGGTGGTGCTGGAGGTGGGGGCAAGCCCCAAAGGACAGGCTTCCTCTTTCACACCTATATCTATAGTGACATCGCCGGCTCGGCCCAAGGTCGATTCCTGATTGCCGGTCAGCACAATGAGCTGGAGCCCCATCCTTTTTATCAAAGGCAACAGCCGGTTGATCTCATCGGTCTCCCCCCGGTTAGAGACGGCGATGACCAGATCTCCCTTGACCAGCATCCCTAAGTCACCATGGAACCCTTCAGCCGGGTGGAGAAAAAAGGCCGGGGTACCATAACTGGAGAAGGTAGCCGCTATCTTCCGGCAGATGATACCCGACTTACCCATACCGGTAATCACTACCTTTCCCTGACAGTTGTAGATAAGGTCCACGGCAGCCAGGAAGCGCTCATCCACCCGGTCAATCAGCGTCAGGATCGACTCTGCTTCCGTCCGCAGGACCCTCTTAGCCGCCTCGATGATCACCGTGTCTCCCCTTTGACCAGCTGGTCAATCCCGTTGACTTGTCTTAACAGAGAGCTCAACTCCGCCAGGGCCAGCGAATTAGGGCCATCGGAAAGGGCCCGGTCGGGATCGGGATGAACCTCTATGAACAGACCGTCTACTCCGGCGGCCACCGCCGCCCGGGCCAGATAAGGGATAAATCCCCTCTCCCCGCCCGAGGCACCTTCTCCGGCACCGGGAAGTTGTAGCGTGTGGGTGGCATCAAAGAAGACCGGTTGCCCAAAGGCCCTCAAGATAGGTAAAGCCCTCATGTCAGCCACCAGATTATTATAGCCGAAGCAAGTGCCTCTCTCGGTAACCAAAACATTGTAATTTCCCACACTCACCGCCTTGGAGATAACGTGTTCCAACTCCCAGGGAGATAGAAACTGCCCTTTCTTTATGTTGACTGGTTTTCCGGTGCGGGCCACCTCCAGAATCAGGTCGGTTTGCCGAGAGAGATAGGCCGGCACCTGCAAGACGTCCAAAACCTCGGCGGCCGGCCCGACCTGGGCGACCTCGTGGACGTCAGACAGGATGGCTAAATCAAGCTCGGCCCGAACCCTGGCCAAAATGCTCAGTCCCGCCCGCAATCCTGGGCCTCGGTATGACTCATGAGACGTGCGGTTGGCTTTGTCATAGGAGGCTTTGAATATGAAGGGGACGCCAAGTTCCCGGGTTATATTTTTCAATTCCTTGGCCAGAGCCAGACAGCTCTGCTCACTCTCAATGACACACGGACCAGCGATAAGTGCCAACGGGTTATCCCCACCCAGGGTCAGATCTCTTACCACCACCTCTCTGGTCACCTTGACCTCCTAAGATAAGCTCATCGCCCTATGCTTGAGGCTGGCCGCCAGGAACTGCCGAAACAGAGGATGAGGCTTCATAGGCTGAGACTGAAATTCAGGATGAAACTGGCAACCCAAAAACCAGGGGTGGTCGCTTAGCTCCACAATCTCCACCAGGTTACCCTGGGGACAACGTCCGCTAATAATAAGACCCTTCTCAGCCAGCTTGGACTCGAATTGATTGTTGAACTCGTACCGGTGGCGATGCCTCTCAAGTGTTTCCTCCTGCCCATAGGCCTGATCAGCAAGGGTACCCTTCTTGATGACGCAGGGATAAGAACCCAGCCTCATCGTGCCTCCTTTGCCCAGCCCCTTTTGGCCAGGCATCAGGTCGATTACCGGGACCGGAGTTGATTCGTCGAACTCCGAGCTGGCCGCGTCTTTCAAGTCAGCCACATGCCGAGCGAACTCCACTACCGCCAGCTGCATGCCCAGGCACAATCCCAAAAAGGGAATACCGTTTTCCCGAGCGTAGCGAATGGCCTTTATCTTCCCCTCTATCCCTCGGAAGCCGAAACCACCTGGCACCAGCACCCCGCCCTTGGCCTGGAGGAACTCCTCCGGCCCCTGGGCCTCGATCTGCTCGGAATCAATGTAATGGAGGCGGGGCCGGCAACGGTTGGCCAGGCCGCCGTGAATCAGGGCCTCGTTCAAACTCTTATAAGAGTCTTTAAGATCCACGTACTTTCCCACGATAGCGATATCGGTCTCAAAACTGGGAAACTTAACGCCCTTTATAATTTCGTGCCAGATGGACAGGTCAGGGGTCTTAGTCCACATATCCAGAAATTCAACGATCTTATCGTCCAACCCCTCCTGGTGGAACACAATTGGAACCTCGTAGACCGACTCCACGTCCTTAGCGGTGATAACTGCATCCTTCTCTACGTTGCAGAATAAGGCTATCTTGGCCTTAATCTCTGGAGATAAAAACCGGTCGGTGCGGCATAGCAGGATATCGGGCTGAATTCCTATTCTTCTCAATTCATTGACCGAATGTTGGGTGGGCTTGGTCTTAAGCTGACCGGCGGTGGGGACATAAGGGACCAGGGTGAGGTGGATATATATGGCGTTCTTTCTGCCCAGATCAGCCTTCAACTGGCGGATGGCCTCCAGGAAGGGCAGACTCTCTATATCCCCCACCGTACCCCCCACCTCCACCACTACCACATCCACCCCTTCGGCCAGCTTCATGATGTTGGCCTTTATTTC
>JAZFTZ010000166.1:0-43057 GCA_036446955.1 Thermodesulfobacteriota bacterium | reverse complement strand
AGGACTTGGTCCTGGTTCATCGGGTTATTATAACCCTGCCCAAAGAAGATACACCGGGTTTTTCAGGCAAAAAAGCCCGGTTAACTCTGCCTCTTTAAAAGTTATCATAGGATAAGGCTTTTTGCCTAGTCAACCGCTTTTCTTAACAAGGTGGGCAGACGATAAGACGTTTCTTCCGCTTGTGCCCGCGGCCTTTCCAGCAGCCTCTCCTTTCTCAGGAAAGCGGGGACGTCCAGGTCCGGCTGCCGGGAGGGGACGGGTTCCTTGGTTACCGCTGGTTCCGCCGGGGCGCCGAAGCCGGTGGCTATTACGGTAACTCTGACCTCATCGGCCAGAGTTTCGTCAATGACCGCGCCGAAGATGATGTTAGCCTCCTGGTGGGCTTGATCGTGCACCAGAGAGGCCGCGGCCGACACCTCGTGGAGGGTGAGATTAGAGGAGCCGGAGATGTTTATCAACACTCCTTTAGCCCCTTGCAAAGTTACATCCTCCAACAATGGACAGGCAATTGCTGCCCGGGAGGCTTGAATAGCCCGGTCCTCTCCCTTGGCCGAGCCGGTCCCCAGCAGGGCAAGTCCCATATCGGTCATGACCGTCCTAACGTCGGCGAAATCGAGGTTAATCAGGCCCGGTTGAGTGATCAGGTCGACAATCCCTTTCACCCCTTGCAGCAGGATTTGGTCAGCGAGCTTAAAGGCATCCAGGATAGGTATGCACCTGTCAGTGCAGGAGAGGAGCCTCTCGTTGGGTACGGTAACGATGGTATCCACGCTCTTTCTCAGTGCGGCCAATCCCGCCTCGGCCTGTTTTTGTCTTTTTCGGCCCTCGAAGGCGAAAGGTTTGGTTATCACCGCTATGGTCAAGGCGCCAGTATCTCGGGCCACCTGGGCTATAATAGGGGCCCCTCCGGTGCCAGTGCCCCCTCCCAGGCCGGCAGTGATGAAGACCATATCAGCGCCAGTTAGCACCTCTCGAATCTGTTCCTTGGCTTCGGCGGCCGCGTTCCGGCCGGTCTCCGGACAGGCACCCGCGCCCAGACCCTTGGTGATCTCAAGACCCATTTGCACCTTTATCGGGGCCATTGAGGAGCGAAGAGCTTGGCCATCAGTATTGGCCACGATAAAGTCTATCCCTTGGAGGCCCGCGGCTATCATGGTATTAACCGCGTTACCACCACCACCACCGACCCCGATTACTTTCATCTTAGCCCGTTCGCCGGTCCATTCTTCGAACATCAGCTTCATAATACCTCCTCGACAAGTCTAGAAGTCAGTCAGCCAGTATCTTAATCTCCTACTCAGGCCTTTAAGCCAGGAACCATTTTCTTCGTTCTCAGCGTAAGCCTCCTGGTCATATCCATAGAGGACCAAGCCGACCCCGGTGGCATATACCGGAGTGAGGACTTCACTCACCAGTCCACCCACGCCACCTGGGATTCCCACCCGAGCGCGCAGGCCAAATACCATCTCTGCCAGTTCAGTCATTCCATCCAGCTGGGCTGAGCCACCGGTCAGCACCAGCCCGGCGGTCATCTTCTCCTCGAGCCCGGCGCCGACTATCTCCTGGTGAGCCAGTTCCAATATCTCCTCGGCTCTGGCCTCGATGATCTCGGCCAACAGCTTCTGGGAGATGGTCTTAGTGGCACGCTCTCCCAGGGTAACCAGTTCGATAATATTGCTCATGTCAGACAAGCCGGCCAAGGCGCAGCCAAATCTCTTCTTTATTCGTTCGGCTTCCTCGGCTGATGTTCTCAGTCCGATGGCTATATCTGACGTTATGTGGTTACCGCCCAGGGGTAAGACGGCGGTGTGCACCAGGCTGCCCCGGTGGAAAACGGCCAGATCGGTTGTGCCCCCACCGATGTCTATCAGCCCCACACCCAGGTCCATCTCCGCGACACCGAGGACAGCTTGGCTGGCTGCCAGGGACTGAAGCACGATCTCCTTGACCTCCAGGCCGGCTTTGTTTACACACCTGACCACGTTCTGGGCGGCACAGGTTCCCGCGGTAACGATGTGAATCTTAGCCTCCAATCGCCTACCGCTCATCCCCAATGGCTCTCTGATGGCCCGCTGGCCATCGACAATGAACTCCTGGTTAAGGATGTGCAACACCTCCCGGTCTTGGCTGATGGCCACTGCCTTAGCCGTTTCCATTACTTTGGAGATGTCTTTAGCCAGGATTTCTTTATGTTTAATACCGATAGCTCCGTGGCTGTTGAAGCTTCTTATATGGCCGCCAGATATGCCGGCGTAGACCGAGGAGACCTGGTGGCCAGCCATAATCTCGGCATCCTCGACCGCCTTCTTTATCGATCTAGCGGTGCCCTCTATGTTTATCACCGTTCCCTCTCGCATGCCCTGACAGGGATGCAAGCCAATCCCCACAACGTCTACCCCGTCTCGGTCCATCTGGCAGATAATGGCACAAACCTTGGTGGTGCCCACATCCAGTCCGACAAATCTATTTTTTCCTTTGGCCATCGCGGCTAGCGTCCAAGAACTACTTGTTCGGGGAAAGACAAGTCTATATAGCGGGCCGTCTTCCACTGGGGCGGCCTAAGCTCACGCACCTTATTCAATCGCCAGAGCTTTCCCCGGTACTGCCCCTTACCAACCCTTATCTCCATTCCTTTATTCATAGTGAAGAGAGTAATGCCATGGACCTTACTCACGTGTAGCTCGGATATGTTCTGCCGGGCCGGGAAGGGGAAGTTAGCAGACTCTCTTAGAAACTCCAGCGCATCCGTTATCTGTTGAGTCCGGAGGCTCTTGCCATCCAGTCCGGTTATGATCGGGTAGTCAAGGCTCTCCCCCTTTTCCACCTCCTTGAGAATGGTTCCCTGCCGGTCGAGGTAGAACAGCCTGTCCATTTTCGCCACCGCGACCACCTTTCTCTCTTTAACCGATA
Source organism: Thermodesulfobacteriota bacterium (assembly GCA_036446955.1). GTDB lineage: Bacteria > Desulfobacterota > JAZFTZ01 > JAZFTZ01 > JAZFTZ01 > JAZFTZ01. The sequence goes on along the minus strand of JAZFTZ010000166.1, from coordinate 40,147 downwards.
TCACCAATCGATCCGGGAACACTACCCTCACGAACACGTCGCCAATCCACAGGTTACCGGCAATGCGCCCTTCCAGTTCTCGGGGATTTATCTTCAGCAGGTCGTCGCCCAGCTTGACCCCGGTTGCGTTTAAAATCTCCGCCCGAGATACTCTGGAGGTGCCCTCCACCAGTATTTCGTTGACTTCGAAATGGGCGGCGTCCCTGAGGCGGTCAGAGAAGAAGAAAAAAGATAAGGCCACCGCCAGACCCAGAAGAGGAATAGCACACCGACGGACAATTTTTTTGGTTGGGTGACCGGTCTTCTTTGTTCTCTTGTTTGCCGCCCTTTGGTTGGTTGCTGCCGGCACTTTACCCCCTGGTCAGATGTCGGTCTTGAGACTAGCCCCGAGCAAGATTCTCTCCACCAGGTCGTTAAAGCTGATTCCCGCGGCCGCGGCCGCTTTGGGCAGCAAGCTGGTCTCGGTCATCCCTGGTATGGTATTGAGCTCCAAGAAATAAGGCTGCCCCCCTGAGTCCACTATTAAATCAACTCTGGCCTGTCCTCGACAGTCCAAGGCCTGGTACAGCTTTAATGCCAGTTCCTGGCAAACACTGGCCAGCTTTTCGTTAAGCCGGGCCGGGACCAGATAGTCGGTTGACCCGGCAGTATATTTGGCGGCATAATCGTAGTGCCCGTGGCCGGGGCATATCTCGATCAAAGGCAGGGCTTCTCCGTCGATAATTCCGGCGGCTATCTCCTGGCCGGGAATAAACCTCTCCACCAAAAGGGTTCGGTCATGGCTATAGGCCAACTCGATGGCGGGCAGCAAATCCTCTTCCTTGTCAACCTGGCTGGCTCCCAAAGTGGAGCCCTCTCGGACTGGCTTGACCATCAAAGGCGGGATGAGAAAATCGGGGTCAGCGAGAGGGGAGGACAGACCCTCGGGATAATGAATCAGCCGGTGATCCGGCGTGGGTATCATCTCAGCCTCCATTACCCGCTTGGCCTGCACCTTGTCCAGTGCCAGGGCGCTGGACAGAACCCCGGAGCCGGTGTAGGGTATGCCCATCACCTCCAGCAACCCTTGAACAGTGCCATCCTCTCCCCGGCGACCGTGCAAGGCGACGAAAGCAACCTCCACGGCCAGGGCCTTTAGCACCTCAGGAAGGTTCTCTTTAGCGTCCACCGGCAAAGCCCGGTAGCCCTTGGCTTGAAGGGCCGTAAGGCAGGCCTGCCCGCTTTTGAGCGATATCTCACGTTCTCGGGAAGTTCCCCCCATTAGGACGGCGATCTTCTTTCCTTTAAACTGGGCAGCTAGTTCAACAGCTGGCATCCTCTCCCACTACCATGAGCTCCATAGCTAGCTCAATGCCGGTTTCCTGATAGACCTTCTCCCTTACGGTATCGATCAATTCGAGAAAATCCGAGGAGGTCGCGTTGCCCAGGTTCACTATGAAGTTGGCGTGCATGGTGGAGACCTGAGCGCCCCCTATCATGGCACCCTTCAGGCCCAGAACCTCAATGATCTTGCCCGCGGCCTGGCCCTCGGGGTTCCTGAACACACAACCGGCACTGGCCATATCCAGGGGATGACTATTCCTTCTGTGTTCCAAGATACGAGTCATCTTCTCCTGAAGATGTTCCCGGTCGGTTCGGCAGACTTTAAATCGGCCGGCCAAGACAATCGTGCCTGGGGGTAACTGCAGGTGACGATAGGAAAAATGAAGATCCTCAACCGGGAGTGTCTTGACTTGGCCCGTCCTGTCCATCATGGTAAGAGAGTCAACCGCGTCCATCATTTCACCCTCCCTTGTGCCCGCATTCATGACCAGAGATCCACCAACGCTTCCCGGAATACCACAGAGAAACTCCAGGCCGGCCAAACCTTTCTCCATGGTGAGCTTATTTAATTTTAAGTTTTGTGCGCCGGCCTGGGCCTCGATTAGTGCATCAGCTCCGTTTTCCTCCACCAGCCAGACCCTACTAAAAGCGGTGGAAAGGTCGACAACCACGCCCTTTATACCGCCATCCTTAACCAGAAGGTTGCTTCCCTTTCCTAGGATCAGGTAGGGGATCTCCTCAGCAGAGAGATATCCTACCAACTCGGAAAGGCCGGCTGAGCTGGAAGGCAGTGCCAAGGCCTCAGCAGGTCCGCCAATCCTCAGCGTGGTACGCTCTCGCATAGGGGCATCGAAGATGACCAACCCGTGTACCAGCTTCTTGAGTTCCTGCTTTTGCTGATCAGTCACCTAGCCCCCAACCTGCCGGCCAGTTGATCGGCCACTCTCCCGATGTCTCCCGCGCCCAGGGTCATGACCATGTCCTGCGGTCGCAGGACGCGCCAAGCCGCTTCCAGCAATTCGGCGTTATTGGGGTGGTAACTGACCTCTGGGTGTCCCTTTTTCTTGATTTCTCCATAAAGCTTAGCCGAGTTTACCTCCGCTATAGGTTGCTCGCCGGCCGGATAGACATCAGTGATCATAAGCAGATCGGCCTCTTTAAAGGCATCCAGAAACTCGGGGAAAAGGGCCTGAAGCCGACTGAAGCGATGAGGTTGAAACAAGACGACCAATCGTCCCGAATGGCAGCTTCGGGCGGCGCTTAACGTTGCCTTGATCTCTTCGGGATGATGGCCGTAATCGTCCACTATTGTTATTCCGTCCCGTTTCCCCTTAACCTGGAAACGGCGTTCAACGCCAGCGAATCTCTCCATCGCCTCGCTTACGATGGGGAAGGGAATCTCCAATTCCAGGGCCACGGCCAGCGCGGCCAGACAGTTCAGCACATTATGTAGACCGGGCAACGGCAGCCTTATCCGACCCAACTCCCGGCCGTCAAGCAGGGCGAGAAAGTTAACTTGAAAGCCATCCGGTTGCACATTCTCGGCTCGCAGTCGGGCATCCCCGGACAGTCCATAGGTGGTGTAGCGCCGGGAATACCCCTTGGCTATTTCCCGGACGCCGGGGTTATCCCAGCACAGGGCGGCCAGCCCGTAAAAAGGTATAAGGTCCAGGAACTGCCGGAAGGTGGCCTGCAGCCGTGACATATCCTTATAATGGTCCAGGTGCTCGGCATTTACATTGGTTACTACCACAATCCGGGGGGAGAGCCGCAAGAAGGAGCCATCACTCTCATCCGCTTCGCAGACCAGGTACTCACTTTGCCCCAGCTTAGCATTGCTTGCCAACGCCTTGACCCGGCCGCCGATGACCGCGGTCGGGTCAAGGCCTCCATAGGCCAAGATGGAAGTGATCAACGAAGTGGTGGTGGTTTTGCCATGACTTCCGGCCACGGCGATACCGAACTTCATCCGCATGAGCTCAGCCAGCATCTCCCCCCGGCTGACAACGGGTATCAACCTTTCTCTGGCGGCCACCAGTTCAGGGTTATCGGGCTTGACGGCGGTTGAGTAGACCACCGCCTGAGCCTGACCCAGGTTATCGGAATGATGGCCGTAATAGACCTGTGCGCCCAGCTGGGCCAATCGTCTGGTCACCCCGGTCTCCTTCAAATCGGAGCCGGACACTTTATAGCCCAGGTTAAGCAAGACCTCGGCGATACCGCTCATCCCTATGCCGCCGATACCCACAAAGTGCAACTTTTTTACTCGTCTGTACATTATGCCTCTACCATCCGACAGCAAATATCCACGATTTGCCGGGCAGCATCCGGTCGCGAAAACGCGCGCATCTTAGCTGACATACTGGCAAGCCTGGATCGGTCGTTCATCAGTTCCAACACATTCTGAGCCAGGGTTTCCCCGCCAAGTTGGCTGGGCTCTATCATTACCGCGGCGCCCTTTTCGACCAGGCTTTTGGCGTTACGTCTCTGGTGGTCCTGGGCGGCATAAGGATAGGGAACCAGCAAGGCAGGTATGCCCGCGGAAGAGATCTCGGCAATGGTGGTGGCCCCGGCCCGGGTAACGACCAGATCCGCCCGACTGTAAGCCTGGCTCATATCATCGATGAAAGGGACCACCATGGCCTGAAAACCCTTTTGCCGATAGCTCTGATCGATGCTTTCCGCCTCCTGCCACCCTGTTTGGTGGATTATCCGGAACTTGTCCCGTTGCGGGGCCAAGTGGTCAAGCGCCTCGGTTAACGCTTTATTCAAGCTGGTTGCCCCTCGAGACCCGCCCAGTACGAGCAGGTTGAATTCGCCGCCGTTCTTCTGGCTTTGGGACAGATTAGCTATCTCCGCGCGGATGGGGTTACCGGTAAAAACCGCCCGGCCCTTGGGAAAGGCTTGAGAGCTTTCCGGGAAAGAGATAAAGACCGTTCGGGTCAACCGCGACAGTAGCTTATTAGTTAGACCGGGGACGACGTTTTGTTCCAGGATAGTGGTCTTGATTCCCGACAGGAAAGCCGCGCCCACCACCGGCCCGGAGGCATACCCCCCCAGACCGATAACCAGTTGGGGCTTAAAGCTCCTAACGATCGTGAGCGCGTCTAGCAGAGAAGCGGGCAAAAGACCGAGCGCTCTGAGTTTGCCGGCCCAACCGGTCCTGATCAACCCCCGGGCCCTGATGGCGGCAAAAGGAAAGCCATATTTAGGCAGGATCTTGTTCTCCAGGCCCTTTGTTGTGCCCACGAAAAGCAACTGGCAGTCCGGGTCTCGCCGCTTAAATTCCAGGGCCAAGGCAATCCCCGGAAAGATATGACCGCCGGTTCCGCCGCCGGCTAAGATTACCTTCATCTCTGGCCCAGCCTCCTCCTGCTGGAGATGCTAAGTAAGATTCCCACTGAGACCATGTTTAATATCAGGGAGGTGCCGCCGAAGCTGATGAAGGGCAAAGTAAGCCCCTTGGTGGGCAAAATACCTGTCACCACCGCCATGTTGATAACCGCTTGAAACCCGATAAGAGAGGTAAGTCCCAGGGCCAGGTAATAACCAAAGGCATCCGAGCTATTCCAGGCTATCCTGAGTCCCCGAATAATTATTACGGCAAAGGCGGCTACCACGGCTATAACACCGATCAGACCCAACTCCTCGCCGATGACCGAAAATATGAAATCGGTATGGGCCTCGGGCAGATAAAACAATTTCTGGCGGCCGTTGCCCAGACCCAAGCCGGTGATCCCGCCCGAGCCGAAGGCCAAGTAAGATTGAACCATCTGGAATCCCACCCCCTGAGGGTCCTTCCAAGGATCGAGATAAGCCATTATCCGTTCCATGCGGTACGGGGCGGTTTGGATGATTAAATAGGTCGCCGGCAGCGCCATAAGCCCGGTCATGGCCAGGTGAGTCAATCTTGCTCCGCCGACAAAAAGCATGACAAAGGCAAGCAAGATTACCATCGCCGCGCTGCCGAAGTCGGGTTCAAGCAAGATCAAGCCGGCGAACGTCCCGCCGAAGAGAAGGATGGGAAGATAACCCCAGATGAAACCCTTAATCTGGTCTCCCTTTTTGACCAAAAGTCGGGCCAGGTATACGACCAGAGCAAGCTTAGCCAACTCACTGGGCTGAAGGCCAAACCCGGCGAACTTCAACCAACGGCGGGCACCGGACACTTCCACTCCCAGGCCGGGCACCAGGACCATAGCTAACAACAACAAGCTAACAATCACTAGCGGCAAGGCCAATCTTTTCCACCACAGGTATCTCAGCCGGGCCACTAGCAGCATAAGGATCAGACCCAGGCTGGCATAGAGGGACTGGCGCTTGAGGAAAAAATATCCATCGCCGAATTTATCCTGAGCCACGATGGAGCTGGCCGAGTAGACCATGGCCACCCCTAAAGCTACCAGGGTTAGGGTGATAATCAGCAAGATGCGGTCGCTTCTTCTTCTACTTTCAATAACCATTTCAATGAAGCCTGCTTACCAGATCCTTGAAACTTTCCCCTCTTTCCTCGAAGTTGGCGAACATATCAAAGCTAGAGCAGGCCGGCGAAAGCAACACCACATCTCCCCTCTTTGCCCAGACCTTGGCTTTCAAAACGGCTTGCTTCAGATCATCCGCCAATTCCGTTTTAATCGAAGCTCCCAGGTCCCTCTTCATCCTCTCTTTAGCTTCCCCGAGAAGGACCACCACCCGCACCCTCCTCTCCACTTCGGGCAGCAGCGGCCGGTAATCGCAACCCTTGTCCCTTCCTCCTGCTATCAGCACCACCGGATTTGAGAAGCTGGAAAGAGATCTCTTCACCGCACCTACATTGGTGGCTTTGCTATCGTTGAAATAGGAGACACCGCCGAATTCTCTCACAAACTCCAGGCGATGGGGAAGTCCGGGAAACTCACCTAGCGCTCGGGCGATGGCTTCCGGCTCCAGCTTACAAAGCTCGGCGGCAGCCACCGCGGCCATGGCATTTTCTTGGTTGTGGGCACCCCGAAGTCCGGGTGCCCGTAAGGGGTAGAACCGTTCCTCTTTTCCCACCCGGGCGATTATCCCTTCCTGCTTAAGTGATACCGCTCCCTTATCTCGGCCGAAAGTGATGCTCTTCATTCTGCCCCGGGGGAAGATACGCATGACCTCAGGGTCATCACCATTAACCACAGCCGTATCCTCGCCGCGCTGATTCATGAATATCCTCGCCTTGGCCTGGACATAATCTTGGTAATTTGCGTGCCGGTCCAGGTGATCGGCGGAGAGGTTAAGAAACAGGCTTATCCGGGGACGAAACCGCCGGATTCTCTCTAGCTGAAAGCTGCTCACCTCAGCGATGGCATACTCCATGGAAGGCTCATCCACCGCCTGTATCAAAGGGGTGCCCAGATTGCCTCCCACAAAGGCTTTTTTCCCCGCGTTGGCAAACATCTGGCCCAAAAGCGTAGTGGTAGTGCTTTTCCCATTGGTGCCGGTCACCGCGATCAGCGGAATACTGAGATATCGATAAGCGAGCTCCAGCTCGCTTATCACCTCTGCGCCAGCCGCCTCGGCCTTCTTTAAAACGGCCAGGTCGGAGGGTACCCCCGGGCTTTGTATAACCAGTTGGCTGTTGACAAATATCCGTTCCGGATGGCCTCCCAGAACCAGCCGCACCCCTTCTTTTTCCAACTGGCCGAGGTCCATCTCCAGCGATTCTCGCATTTTCAGGTCGCTGGCAGTGACCCGCGCCCCCTGCCGGGCCAAAAACAGGGCCGCGGCCACTCCGGTGCGAGCCAACCCCAGTACTGCAACCCTTTTGCCGCCAACGTCCATATCCCTATCTCAATTTCAACGTACTAAACGCCAGCAAAGCCAGGACAAGAGAGATTATCCAAAACCTGACTATGATCTTCGGTTCCGCCCACCCTTTTAACTCGTAGTGATGGTGGATAGGGGCCATCTTGAATATGCGCTGGCCTCTGATCTTGAAGGAGGCGACTTGGAATATCACCGATAAAGCCTCGACAACGAAGACACCTCCCACCAACACCAGCAGGATTTCATGTTTGCTAACCACCGCCACCAGGCCCAGGGCTGCGCCCAGGCTGAGGGAGCCCACATCCCCCATGAAGACCTGGGCTGGATAGGCGTTGAACCAGAGGAATCCCAGGCTTGATCCGACTATCGCGCCGCCAAAGATGGATAGCTCACCCGCGCCAGCCACATAAGGAATCTGAAGATACGCGGCTATCTTAACGTGGCCGACCAGGTATGCAAATAGTAAGTAGGTGCCGGAAGCTATAATAACCGGTCCTATGGCCAGGCCGTCCAGGCCGTCAGTCAGGTTAACCGCGTTGGAAGCCCCCACGATGACCAAGGTGACGAAGGGTAGGTAGAGGAGGCCGAGAGCGGGCGAAAATTGCTTTATAAAGGGGAAAGATAACGTGGTATCGAAATCGAGGTGCAAGTACAATATGGTGCCCGCGGCCAGGGCCAGCCCGACTTGAACCAGGAGCTTGAGTTTTCCTCCTATGCCTTTGGAGTTCCTTCCGGTCAGTTTCTTGTAATCATCTACGAAACCGGTGATCCCAAATCCCAGGGTGACCAGCAGCACTAGCCACACATACTGGTTTCTCAGGTCGGTCCAGAGCAGGGTGGAAATGGTTATGGCAAAGAGAATAAGCAGCCCACCCATAGTGGGGGTGCCTTCCTTGGCCAGGTGGCTTTGGGGGCCATCCTTTCTTATAGGCTGGTTGGCCTTTAACTGAGAGAGCTTATTTATCATCCAGGGGCCGATGATAAGACTGATCAACAACGCGGTCAAAGTGGCCATGACCATCCTGAAAGTTAGGTATCTAAATACATTTAATGGCCCCCAAACTACATGTAGGGGATAGAGAAAGTGGTAAAACATCCTTGCTGCTCCTTAAGCTCAGATCAATTGGTTACCACCGCGCCCAGCATCCCCACCAGGGCATCAACCACTCTCTCCAGCGCCATAGCTCGAGAAGCTTTCACCAAGAGCAGGTCTCCTTCTTCCAATAGTTGCGTTAATAGCTGGCAGGCCTGATCATGGTCAGAGCATAAAAAGATCGCCTTGTCAGGCATTCCCTCTTTCATGGCCGCCTCAGCCACTATTTCCCCGAACGCGCCTAAATAGACCAGCCGGTCAAAGCCAGACTGGGCTACCTGCTTTCCCAGCTGGCGGTGAGCGCCCTCGGCGTAATCCCCCAGTTCACACATGTCGGCCAACAGGGCTAGCTTCCTCCGGCCACCACTTATGTCCTGGAGGAGTCTGAAGGTCATCTCCATCGAGCGAGGGTTGGCATTGTAGCTGTCGTCCAGGATCTCTATCCCTCCCCTGAGACGACGGAACTGGCTTCTTCTCTCCAGCGGCTTAAATTCCTCCAACCCGGCCTGGATGTCGGCTGTGTCCGCGCCCAGGGACTTGGCCGCGGCTGCCGCGGCCAAGGCATTCTCCAGGTTATGGTATCCGCAGGAATTCAGTTTCACCGGAATGACATCATCGCCCAAATCGAGGATGGCGGATAGCCCGCGCGGGCCACCCTGATGAAATACCTTCCCACTTATATCGGCCTTGGGGTTGTCCAGACCAAAGGTGACCGTTTGGTAAGGACAGTGGGCAAAGAATTGTCGGCAATAGTCGTCATTGATGTTATAGACAACAATACCCGACTCCTTCAGGCCGACCAGGATCTCTTTTTTGGCCTCAGCCACCCCATCCAAGGTTTTAAGCTTCTCCAAATGGACCGGGCCGATATTGGTTATTACGGCAACATCGGGCTGGCAAATTTCCGATAGTCTTTTAATCTCTCCCGGCTGGTTCATTCCCAATTCCACCACCGCCAGTTGGTGAACATTGTTTATCCTGAATAAAGTAAGGGGAAGGCCCACCAGGTTGTTATAGTTGCCAGGATTTTTCAGGGTAGGCCTGGACACGGAAAAGATGGCGGCGATCATCTCCTTGGTGGTGCTCTTCCCGTTGCTCCCGGTCACTGCCACCAGAGGCAAAGGGAACTTGCGCCGCAGGTAGGCAGCCATATTTCCCAATGCCGTCAGTGTATCCGGCACCGCGATTATCGCCTTGGTCCGGCCGTTTTCCAGGCTCAGTTGAGCGAGCTTCTTTTCGTCCACCATTGCCCCGCAAGCTCCCTTTCTGAACGCCCGGATGACAAAATCGTGGCCATCGAATCTGGGTCCAGCAAGGGCCACGAATAGCTCCCCTGGCCTCAGGTCTCGGGAGTTGACCGATACCCCCCTGGCCTTGTTCTTGACATTGCCGATGAGAAGCCGACCGTCAACCGCGCTCAGTACCTCTCCCAGTGTTAACGACTTAGGTTCCAGCCAGTCTTGCCCTAAGGGCGCTACTGGCCTCCCCCCGGTCATCCAGTTGTAACTTGTCATTGCCGATGATCTGGTAGTTCTCATGTCCCTTCCCAGCTAATAGTACCATATCTCCCGGTTTCGCCGACTCGACCGCTAGCTTAATTGCCTGTTTGCGGTCGAGCACTACCATGTAGCCTTTATCTGTAAAAGGAGCTTGGCGGAGTCGCTTCATGGCCCCCATGCCTGAGAGAATATCCGAGATTATAGCCTCCGGCTCCTCGAATCTGGGGTTATCCGACGTCACCAAGGCAACATCGGCCAGGCGGGCGGCCACTTCGCCCATCAGCGGCCGCTTGGTGCGGTCTCTGTCCCCCCCGCACCCGAATACGACGATTAACCTCTTCTCACAAATCTCCCTGACATACTTCAACGAACGCTCAAGCGAGTCGCTGGTGTGGCCGTAGTCCACTATTACGGTGAAGTCCTGGCCACATTCAACCCTCTCCATCCTCCCCGGTACCGTCTTCACCATCTCGAGACCCTGGCAAATGGTCGCAATGGGGATCCCCAAGCCTAGGCCTACCCCGGCGGCCGCCATCAGGTTGTAAAGATTGAATTCACCCTCCAGGGAAGACCTCAACGACAGCCACCCCGCTGGCGTCCGCAGGCGCGCTTCAATCCCTCTCGGCCGGAGCTGGAAACTCTCCATGCTGATGGTGCTGCCTGGCCCGAGACCATAGGTTAAAACCGAGCAGGGACAAAGCCTGGCTATCTCCTTGCCCCGGGGGTCGTCGTTATTAATTACGGCAAACCTCTTTTCTCCCTTTTTGCTTTGGGCAAGGAAGTCGGTGAACAGCCTGAGCTTGGCCTGGAAATAGTGATCCATGGTCTGATGCAGATCCAGGTGGTCCTGGGAAAAGGAGGTAAAGACAGCGCCATCGAAATGGCAGCCCGCCACCCGGTTCATCTCCAGGGCATGGGAGGAGACCTCCATGGCCACCCAGTCTACCTTTTCGGCCAGCATTTGAGAAAACAACGCTTGAAGCTCGGGTGACTCCGGGGTCGTTAAGCCAGCGGGAGAACTGCGTCCTCGGTAGCGGTAGTCGACCGTTCCAATTACACCCACGTTGGCTCCCCAGGCCGTTAGGATAGATTCTAGCAGATAAGTCAGCGTGGTCTTGCCATTGGTGCCGGTAACGCCGATTAAGCCCATTTTCAACGAAGGAGAGCCATAGAAGTTACCGGCCAACTCAGCCAACGCCCGGCGACTATCAGCCACCACTATCCAGGTGCATTCCAGGGAGGAAACCAGGCCTTCTCCTCCTTCCTGCACAACCACTGCCCGGGCCCCTTTGCTCACCGCCTGAGCAATATATCGGTGGCCGTCGGTTTTGGCGCCGGGCACGGCCACAAACAGGCAGTTGGGCGAGGCTTGACGAGAGTCATAACAAATCCTCTCTATCTCCAGGTCGAACCCGCCGCTGAATCTCTGTATTTGCAGGTCTTTTGTCAGCTCAGCAAGGATCAATTCTTCTGCCTCAGTGTGACCCGGGATGCGGCCGAAAGCTTAACCAGGCCAACCCGCTCCAGTCTTATCAGGCTTCCTCCCGTCGGTTTTTGCCAGACGGCAATTCCGCTGCCCCGGGTCTTGATCTGAATCCCCTTGTGGGAAGCCAATTCCAATATCTGGCGCAGGGTCAGGCCCCGGAAATCGGGCATAGTGATAAGCTCCTTGTCCTGGTTGGAGAACAGGGATAGGTCGGGAACATACCTCGATACCGTTAGTTGGTCTTTGGCTTCCGTCTCTACTATGATCTCATTAAGCCTATCCGGGCTTACCCTCAGATAGGCCAGGGTCTGAGAAGCTATCTCCTTGAAAACCGGCGCGGCTAGCACCCCTCCGTATTTGACCCCGCGGGGTTCATCTATCACTACCAGAATGAGAATCTGCGGGTTCTCGGCTGGTGCCCAGCCCACGAATGAAGCCACATACTTACCGGGCGCGTATCCCCGGGAGCGGCGGGAAGGCTTTTGCGCGGTGCCGGTCTTGCCGGCCACCGCATATCCATCGACCTTGGCCCGGCGGCCTGTTCCCTCAGGGCCGATAACGCGCATAAGCATACGCCTTACCAGCTTGGACGTATTCGTACTGATCACCTTGCGAACAACCTGAGGCCGGTTCTCGTTGACCAGCCGGCCCTTATCATCCACCACCTTCTTTACCAAGTACGGCTTCATTAGGAAGCCGCCATTGGCCAAAGCCGCGTAGCCGACGGCCAACTGCAACGGGGTTAATGCGATCCCTTGGCCGAAGGAGATATTGGCTATGGTTATGTTGGACCAACGTTTCAACGGCTGATGCAACCCCCCCTCTTCTCCCCTCAAGTCAACGCGGCTGGGGGCAAAAAAGCCGAAGTTTTTCAAGTACCGGTACAGACGCCGTCGACCCAATCTCAGACCAACCTTGGCCGCACCGATATTGCTTGAAACCTTGATCACATCTTCCAAGGAAAGCCAGCCATAAGGATGAACGTCATGGATGACTCTTCTCCCTATCCGAAAAACTCCTTGCTCAGTATATATCAAGTCAGTCGGTTTTAATACCTTTTCTTCCAGGGCCGCGGCCACAGTGAAGATTTTCATGGTCGACCCCGGTTCAAACATATCGGTGATTGCCAGGTTTCTCCATTGGGAGGCTCGGTACTTCCAGAAGTAGTTCGGGTCGAAGGGCGGCCAGTTAGCCATAGCCAGGATTTCGCCGCTGGCCGGCTCCAACACGATAACATTGCCCCGCTTTGCCTGAGCAGCAATCACCCCTCGCTTAAGTTCCTTCTCGGCTATATATTGGATATTTTTATCCAGGGTAAGGATCAGGCTATGGCCTTTAATCCTGCCGGTCACTTTAGTGCCACCCGGAAGCATGAACCGGCCCCTGGCATCCCGCTCGGCGAGCAAGCTTCCCGGCCTGCCCCGGATAATCCGATGGTAAGCCAGTTCCAGCCCTTCCAATCCCTCTCCGTCCAGACCGGCAAACCCCAAGACCTGGCCGGCCAACGAGCCTAAGGGGTAGAACCTTCTTCCCTCCTTTGCAAAGTCGATTCCCCGAGCAAACTTATCTCTCACCTGTTGAGCTTTTTCCCTGGTCACCCATCTCTTTATCCACACGAAGGATTTGCCATTGGAGAGCCTTTTCGCGATTAGCTCTTGATCCACGGAGACCAGTCGGGCAAGGGTTTTTGCCGCCGCCTTTCGGTCCTCCAACTCATTGGGGATGGCGTAAAGGGAATCGACTTGTAAGGTCAGGGCTAATTCTTTTAAATTTCTGGAATATATGTTTCCTCGATTGGAAACAAGCGGGATAGATCGTTTTCGTTGCTTCTGGGCGGCTCCGTAGAACCTTTTCCCCTCAAGCAACTGGAGCTGGACTCCCCGTCCGATAACGGCAGCCAGGAAAGCCAGAAGCATGGCGACGAGGAAGAGAGACCGCCCCCGCCCTCTTCTTTCAGACCGGCAGGTCATCGAGCTACTCCGGAAGTGACAATTGCGCACTAGTCAGAGTCAGAGCTGGTTCCCGGGGATGAATCATAACCACTTGTTCTGGTCGCGGCGACCTCAAACCCAACTCTCGTCGAGCGATCTTTTCTAGCCTGGCTGGCGATTTGAGGCTGGCCACCTCCATAGTCAGTATTCGATTTTCCTCCAGCAATTCTTGCTTGCTTTTCTCCTGCTGATAGATCTCGTACCCCGTACGGAAGACGTACAGCCGGGACCATACATGAAAGACAAAGGCCGAGGTTGCCAATAAAAAGATCAATAGCGCGACCAAGGCAAAATCTAAATTCTTTAAATTCAGGCGGGAAAGCAGGCTTTCCTCTCCAACCAGTTCCGCATGATCAATAGTTCTTATAACCACACTCCGCATCAGTCATCCTCCTTCAGCTTATTCTCTCCGCCGCCCTAAGTTTGGCGCTCCGGCTTCGGGGATTACTATTCACCTCTTCAGGGGAAGGAACCATTGGCTTGCGAGTAAGGGGACTGATGGTCTGCACCCTGCCGCAGGTGCAGAGGGCCTGCCGGGGGGGACAGATACAACCTTTTTTCAGGACTCCCATCTCCCGTTTCACTAATCCGTCCTCCAAAGAGTGAAAGGAAATCACCACCATTCTCCCACCCGGCTTGAGAACGTTTACCCCGGCTCGGATGCCTCTTCTCAAATTTTCCAGCTCCTCATTAACTACCATGCGAAGGGCCTGAAAGGTACGAGTGGCTGCGTGAATCGGACCGTGGCGGAAGGCCGCCGGTATGGCCGAGACCACCGTTTGGGCCAGGTCTTGGGTGGTTCTTATCTCCGATTCCTCCCGGCGTCTGCAAATGGCCTGAGCTATTCGCCTGGCCCAACGCTCCTCCCCAAATTCCCGGATCAGGCGTTCCAGCTCTCTTAAGCTGGCCCGGTTGACCAAATGAGCCGCGCTGCGAGGGCGGCGCCGGTCCATGCGCATATCCAACTGGCCCTCGTTCTTGAAACTGAAACCCCGGTCAGAGCTTTCCAGTTGCAAAGAGGAAACCCCCAAGTCGAAAAGCAAGCCATCCACCAGACCTACTCCCTGTTTATCCAGGACCGTGGCCAGGTTGATAAAGTTTTCTCGAACCAGGCTGACCGAGTCTCCAAACCCTTTCAACCTTTCTTGGGCCACGGCCAAGGCCTCCTCATCCCAATCAATGCCGATTAAACGGCCTTTGGCCCCGACCCGCTCCAAGATCAAATCGGCATGGCCGCCCGCACCCAAAGTGGCGTCAACAAATACCATACCCTCAGCCGGCCTCAGGAGGTCTATTACCTCCTTGGCCATCACGGATCGGTGCTGGCTAACCATGAGCAGCCCGCCTTTTTATATAAAGCCGTTATCGTCTTGAAATAAAAAAACTGTAAGGGAAAGGGGCCGGCTCCCTTTCCCCCTCCCGCCCTGGAAAACTTTAGATGCCCAGGTCCGCCAGCGCTTCAGTCAGTTGGTCGATATTCTGTCCAGAGGTACTGATCTCGTGGTCCCACTTCTGCTTGTTCCAGATCTCGATCTTATTCAGCATGCCGGCCAACACCAACTCCCGCTCCAGTTCCGCGTACTCCCTCAGGGGGGGAGGAATCAAAACTCTTCCCTGGTCGTCCAGGGAACACTCAGTGGCTCCAGAAACGAAGAAACGAACGAAGGCCTTTACCTCCCGCTTGACCATCGATTTCTGCATAAGCTTTTCTTCCAGCTTGTGCCATTCTTCCCGGGGATAGGCTACTAGGCAGCCGTCGAAGTTTGTTACGATTAGACATTCATCGTACCGGGTGCGGAGTTCCTCCCGGAACTTGGCTGGGACCATTATCCGGCCTTTTTCGTCGATGGTATGGAGGAAGCGGCCTCTAAACATCTGACCTCCACAATCTCCCACTTTTTACCACGTAGGGCAAATATAGCCATATGCTCAAATCTTGTCAAGAAAAATCTTTACCTAAAAAAAATTAATTTAGCGCCGCCTGTACCCGGAGAAATGCGCCGCTGGTCGTGATGGGATTTGTCTGGCGAGGATAAGAGGAAATAACCGCCTTTATCCGGGCCAAGCGCTCCGAGGTGGCTGGATGGCTGGAGAAGAACTTGGCAATGGCATTGGGCTGGCTTTTTTCCAGTGCCTTGAGTTTTTGGAAGAAGGTGATCATGGCATAGACATCGTGCCCAGAACGGTATAGGCTCCGCACAGCAAATATGTCCGCCTGATTCTCGTGAGAGCGGCTGTAGGCCAGCAGCCCGGAAGTGCCCAGCAGCTTGGCCGTCAGCGCCTGCCAGCCAGCCGGGTTCTGTCCCAACAGAAGTGAAGCCAGGAAAGAGTATCCGACCTGGGCCGTCATCTGCTGACCGCCGTGTCTGTTTACTACATGTCCTATCTCGTGGGCTATCACCGAGGCCAGCTCAGCCTCAGAACTGGCTTTCTTTATAAGTCCGCTGTGCACGTATACCGGTCCGCCAGGAACGGCAAAAGCATTGACCTGCTTATTCTTGATAACCGAAAAAGTAAAGGGATAGATTCGGGCCGCCTCCGGTGGCACCAATCTCCTGCCCAGATCGGTAATGTACCTGGACACAAACGGGTCGTTTGCCAGCTTGGCCTTCTTGCTTATCTCCCGGGAGAACCTTCGCCCCATCTTGATCTCTTGCTCCACACTGAAAACGTTCAACGCCGGGCCAAGCCCTGGACCAAGGCATCCGCCAGCCAGGGCCAGAAGGAGCAAAAGAATAATCAATGGTCTGCTGACAGCTTTGTTATTCACCCGGTCTCCCTCTTGGACGAAGTCTCTCCCCCGATCTTTGCACCTCGATTATAAAATTTAGACCAACCCCGGTCAAGGTCGTCTGTGGGAAGAACCCTTTGTAAAGGGTTTTCCCCAGAGAAGGTTTCCCCCGCAATTGGCTATCGACCGGTGGCCAAGATCAACCTTTATATTGTCTTGCCCGGGGAAAACTTGTTAACATTGGCTTTCGAGGTATGGAGGTTGGCGATGGAAAAGTTCAAAGTGGTGGGTAAACCCCTGCCCCGGCTGGATGCGGGAGAAAAAGCCAGTGGAGAGGGGAAGTTCAGCGCGGACATTTATCTTCCCGGGATGCTCTGGGGAAAGATTCTGCGCTCGAGTCATCCCCATGCCCGGGTTTTGCATGTGGATGTCAACCGCGCCCGCCGGTTGCCTGGAGTCAAGGCCGTCTTAACTGGAAAGGACGTGGCCCATATCCGTTACGCGTTCGTGGATACGCCTAGGTATCCGGCCGACCAGAACCCGCTGGCAGTGACCAAGGCCAGGTACATCGGGGATGAACTGGCCGCGGTGGCCGCGGTGGATGAGGCTACGGCCGAGGAGGCGTTAAGTCTTATTCGCGTGGACCTGGAGCCCTTGCCCGCGGTTTTTCATCCGGAAAAGGCTCTGCTTCCTGATGCGCCTTTAGTCCACGAGCTGGACTATAGGGGAAAGACGGTCTGGGAGGAGTGGGGGGCAAGTGGCCGAGGCGAGTTTGAGCCGGTACGGCGAGGGGATAATATTAGTGCCCGCACCTCGGTGTCCTTCGGTGATGTTGAAAAAGGCCTTAATCAGTCTCACCACGTTCGCCAGGACAGGTTCGAGACCCCGGCTACCGCCCACTGCGCGCTGGAACCGCATGTGGCCGTGGCCTCCTTTGACCTCTCCGGCAAGTTGACCATTCACCTGTCCAGCATGGGGATATTCTACAAACGGTTCATCTTGGCCAAGGTGTTGGGGTTATCTTTGGGTAAGGTGAGGATAGTTAAGACCTACGTGGGCGGTGCTTTTGGCGGTAAGATCGATCTATTCCCTTATGAGATTCTGGCCGGGCTGCTGGCCCGCCAGGCGGGTAAGCCGGTGCGGATTGAGCTTTCTCGGGAGGAGGTGTTCGCCACCACCCGGCATCGCCATCCGGTCATGATAGATATAACCACTGGAGTGGCCAAGGACGGCGCGATCCTGGCTCAGGATATCGCCTTTGTAGTGGATAACGGCGCTTATCGGGGCAGTGGGCCGGTAGTCATTTTCCTGGGCTATACCTTCCACATCCCGGTGTACCGGGTTGCCAACATCCGCTATCAAGGATTGGCGGTCTATACCAACAACCCGGTAAAGGGCCCTCAACGAGGCCATGGCGCGCCCCAGATCCGGTTTGCCGTCGATTCCCAGCTCTGTATGATCGCGGACGAGCTTGGTTTAGACCCTGCCGATCTTATGCTCAAAAACGCCAGAGAGAAGGGGGATGTACTTTACGGCACCGGAGACACTTTACACAGTTGCGGACTCAAGGAATGTATAGAGAGAGCAGTGGCCATCTCCAACTTTAAAGGAAAAAGGAAAATGCCCAAGTCCCAGGGCAGCAAGCGGACAGGGTTGGGTATCTCCACCTGCTCGATGTTCAGTGGCGCGGCCTATTACCCCTTTGCCTCAGCAGCAATAGTAAAGATGCATGACGATGGCACTGCCACCCTGTTTACCGGAGCTACCGAGATGGGTCAGGGCTGTGACACTACTCTGGCCCAGGTTGCCGCGCAGGTGCTGGGGCTTAAACTGGAGGAGATAAGGCTGGTCTCCGGGGACACTGAGCTGTGTCCCATTGACCTGGGCTCATTTCTCAGTGGTGGCGCCATGGTCAGCGGTAAGGCGGTAGCCGCGGCGGCCGCGGACGCCAGGGATCAGCTCATCAAGGCGGCCGCCCAGCTCCTGGAGGCCAACCCGGCTGACCTCAAGCTGGCTGATAAGCGGGTGTTCGTGGCCGGGGCTCCGGAAAAGGCGGTTTCCTATGCCCAAGTTATCGCCGCCAGCATTCAAAGGCGAGGAGGCGATTCTATCGTCGGCAAAGGGTCTCAAAAACCGGTAGCTGAAGCCGACTATTACCCCAGCCTGGCCAAGATTAAAGGCCGCTGGACCGAGGCCTACGGCTTTGCCGCCCAGGTGGCCGAGGTGGAGGTCGACCTGGAGACCGCTCAGGTCAAGGTATTGAAGGTGGTTACCGTTCACGACTGCGGTTTCCCCTTAAATGTCCAGATAGTCGAGGGGCAGATCGAAGGCTGCATCTCTATGGGATTGGGCCAGGTTTTAAGCGAACTGGTAACCTTGGAGCACGGCACGGTATATAATCCTTCCTTCCTGGAGTATCACCTGCCTACTTCCAGCGATACCCCGGCCATGGAGATAGATTTGGTACACAGCCTGGATCCCAAGGGTCCTTTCGGCGCCAAGGAGGCGGGAGAGGGGACGGTGGCCGGTATGCTGGCAGCGGTGGCCAATGCCATCTACGACGCCACCGGTTTTAGAGTAAAGAGCCTACCAGTAACTCCTTATCTGCTCTCCAAGGGTCTGGGCAGGAAGTCCCCAGGTATTTCCCCTAATCGCTAATCAGGAGGGGCTGACTAGGCTGGCCAGTCTTGAACAACAGCTCTTCGACTGGTTCCTCTTTTGACCGCCGGCTTATGGATCTCTTCTTCCAAGTTGGTCTCCCGCTCCTTTCCGAGAGATAATAGCTAATCTTCAGGGACTTATCATACCGATGCAATGCAGGAGGAAGGGGTGTACGGCTGGGGCGATAGAGCTGTTCTAAAAAAATTCTCCTTCTCTGCCTCCTTGAGCCGCTTGGCCTGCTCAACCCGCATCCCCCCATATTCCTTACGCCAGCGATAGTAGGTCTGCTCGGTTATGCCAAGCTTACGGCTCACCTGCCCCACCGTATGGCTCTGACCCAACAGCACCTCAGCCTCACGCAACTTCCCAATGATCTGCTCGGGTTTAATACTTTCCTGCTCATTCTAATAATTCTTTCATCAAGTATTATGGCTGAATCCTAACATACAAACTGGGCCGATTCTTGGGGGGCAGGTTAACGGCGCTAAATGCCATAAGAGAGGCTAAAAGGAGAAGAAGACCCTCTTTTCCTGGGAAAACAGTATCTTCCACTCTTTCCATGGTTGGGATTCTTATTTTTTTAGTGTCTGGCGTCGATTTAGGGGTCCTAACGTCAAGGTGGTCGTTAGGGCCGCGCCGGCCTAGCCTTTTTGTGGAGGAAACCTTCTCTGGGGGGGCCGCGGCCCCGTCCCTCTGGAAACGTCTCCTCCTTCAAATAGCCCCTGTCCCTTCCCCTGGAGGTGTAACCTATGTTTCATAACAACATGCATCATCCGGGCGAGACCGTTGACGGCGGCTAGGCAATAATGATATACAAGAGATAATGAATCTCTTACCCTCGGGGGTTTCAGTGGCATCCCCGCTTGTCTTGGGAAAAGGATCTCGTATCGGTGTGCTGGGAGGTGGGCCGGCGGGTAGTTTCTTTGCCTTGGTCGCCTCCCGTCTGGCTCAAAAACTCAACCTGGAATTAGAGATAACCATATATGACCGGAGGGATTTTGACGAGGTAGGACCGCGCGGCTGCAACATGTGCGCCGGCGCTATTGGGTCTGGCCTGGTAACCCATTTGGAAGAAATGGGTCTGCCCCTTCCTCCCCAAGTAGTACGTCAAGAGGTAGTGGGCTATTCCTTCCACGGTGCGGACCGGGTGGTATTTCTCAGCCCTGTTTTGGAGGAAAAAATATACACGGTTTTCCGGGGCGGCGGGCCCAGAGGCCACCGGGCTAGGGGAGAGACCTTCAGTTTCGACCAGCATCTCCTCAATTGCGCGGCTTTATCCGGGGCAAAGGTCATCCAGCAGCGAGTTGATGCGGTGGAGTTTCCCTCCAGCGGGCGAGAAAAGCCGGTAATTAAGTTCAATAACACCAGGGAGGAGATGGACCTGGTGGTGGGTGCTTTTGGCGTTAATAGCGGTATTCTGAGAAGGTTTTTCCCGGGGTATTGGCCTCCCCAAACCTGGCACACTTGCCAGACCGAGCTGGAGGCGGACCGGGAGTTTATCCGCGACAAACTCAAGGATATGATCCACATTTTCTCCACCGTCAAGTCTGGTCTGCACTTCCTGGCCATAACACCCAAAGGCAATTACCTTACCGTCACCGGCATTGGCCCTCACGTCCGGATAAAGGATTTACAGCATGAGATGGCCTCGCCTTTGGTGCGGGAATACCTTCCCACTCCCTGGGAATCCTTATGCCATTGCCATCCCCAGGTTCCCATAGGTCACGCCCGGTGGGCTTATGCTGACCGGATGGTGATAATAGGTGATGCTGGTTTTTGTCGCTATTTAAAAAACGGAATAGAGTCAGCCTTCATCACCGCTGGGCTGGCAGCTCAGGCCGCGTTAGCCAACGGCATATCTGGGAAAGATTTCTATAATCATTATTATCTCCCCTGCCGGCGTCTATTTGCCCGGGATAATCATATCGGGAAACTGATGTTTTTCCTTTACCGCTTGTTCTCCTCCAGTGACGTCCTTTGCCGGATATGCCTGGATGTGGCTCAGCGGGAACAGGCGGATGAGGAAGACGATAACAAGATACTATCCACCATACTGTGGCACATGTTTACCGGCAACGTCCCCTACCGACGCATCTTCGTCAAGGGACTGAATGCAAGCTTGCTAGTCGAGGTTTTGCGCTCTTCCTTATCATTGGCTTGGCGACAGGGATGGACAAACCGTTAAGACTTGAAAACGGCAGCACGGTAGCTATCGTGGGTGGTGGTCCAGCCGGCTCCGCCTGCGCGATAACGCTGATACGGGAAGCCCGCCGAACCGGGCTTGCTCTCAAGGTTACCCTGTTCGAGAGCAAAGACTTTAAGGTCCATTATAACCAGTGCGTGGGAGTTCTCTCCCCGCCTCTTACTGACATCCTGGAATCAGAATTGGGTCTATCCCTGCCAACCGGGCTGGTTAAAAGAGAGATTTACGCCTATCGGCTCCATTCCAAGAACAATGAGGTACTGCTGGTGGGGAAAAACACCTCCGGCCCGACCTTTACTGTGCGTCGCCTGCTGTTTGATGCTTTCCTTCTGGAACAGGCCCAGGCAATGGGAGTGGAGGTAGTGCGCAGCCGGGTCTCTGATATTGAGTTTGTGAGATCGGACCGGTCTGATGAAGTCAGGATATACAGCGATAGCGGCTATCTGCGCGCCGCGGCCGTGGTGGGGGCCTTTGGCCTGGACGAGGCCATGCTCTCTGCCTTTGAGAGGGCCACCAAGAATTCAGTCGGCTACAGACGGCCCAGTAAGTATTTGAGAACCTTTATCACCAAATTTCATGCTGATAAGGTCTTTATTGAGCAAAAACTGGGCAACATCATATATGCCTTTCTGATGCCTGATTCCGTTTCTCGGGTGGAGTTTGGAGCTATAACGCCCAAGGGGGATCACCTGATTATAAATATAGCTGGCAGAGAGGTTACCTCTCTAGATATGGATAAATTCCTGGAGCTGCCTCAGGTTCGGGCTCATCTTCCCCCTTTTGACCGGGACAGTTTACATTACTTCGAGGGAAAATTTCCTATCGCGCCAGCCAAAAATCCTTACGGCGATAGGTTCGTATTGGTCGGAGATGCCACCGGTTGGATGCGGCCTTTCAAGGGCAAAGGGGTTAACATCGCTCTGCTCACTGGAATTCGAGCCGCCCGAATTATGGTGAGGAGGGGATTGGCTGAGGAAGATCTCGCCCAATATGCCCGGGATTGCAAGGAGCTATTAGACGATTACTATTTCGGCGTCGGGGTGCGCCTTTTTTGCCGCTGGGCCAGCAAGAACGGCCTATTTGATAGGCTGGTGGAGTTGGGCAAGATCGATCCGGTGCTTTATGATTCCCTTTTCGACTCGGTCTCCGGTCAGGCCAGTTTCAAGGATATAATAAAGAGAAATTTCAATCGCCATTTATTTAAGAAGCTGGGTGCAGTTTTTTTTGCCAACTATTTGAGGCCCGGTCAGGCCAGACAGTATTAGGTTATCGTGGCGAAGATTTTCATCCGAGATTTGACCGAGTCAGATATTCCCGGGATCCTTGCCATTGACCGTAAGATCACGGGTAAGAATAACTCTGACTACTGGCAGGAAAAGGCCATTGGCTACTTGAGACGAGGTGGGTCTGCCTGTCTGGTGGCCGAGGTTAACGGCCAGTTGGCTGGTTTCATCCTGGGTGAGATTCGAGGTTGGGAGTTCGGTGTCCCTTTAACCGGCTGGCTGGAGATTGTCGGCGTTGACCCCAGCTACCACAGAAAAGGGGTGGGAAGAGAACTGGTGGAGTCCCTTTGCCAGCGTTTTGTTGAAGCTGGTGTGGATACAGTGCGGATCATGGTGGACTGGAATGCCGGTGATTTGGTCAGCTACTTCATGTCCAGCGGTTTTCACCGGAGCGAGTATATTATCCTGGAACGAAGGCTGGGAAGGGAAAGGAGATGAGAATGGCTGAGAAGATGCTGGTTTATACCAGACCTGATTGTCCTTACTGCCATGCCGCCAAGGATGACTTCCAAAAAAGAGGGTTGAAATATACCGAACTGGATGTGCTATATAATAAAGAAAATCGCGAGGCGATGATTAAGCGCACCGGCAGGAGGGAGGTGCCAACTATAATCGAAGGTGGTAAGGTCACTATCGGCTTCGGTGGCAGTTGAAGCGTCTAGCACTCTGGCGGGTGCCAGAGGAAAACATGCGAATGTTGAATCGCAGCTGAGGCGGAGTTGACTAGCGGTGGTGGAAATCAGAATTCACGGCAGGGGAGGTCAGGGGGCTGTTTACGCTTCCCAGATGTTGGCCTCGGCCTTTTTTTTAGAGGGAAAATATCCCCAATGTTTCTCCTCTTTCGGTGGAGAGAGGAGAGGCATGCCGGTGGTGGGATTTGTCCGGGTCGACCAAAGCCGCATCCGGCGAAGGTGCGAGATAACTTCCCCTGACCACGTCATCTGCCTTGATGCATCCCTGCTAAATGAGGCACCAGTCACCCAGGGGCTGAAAGCGAAGGGCTGTCTTTTGATAAACTGCGATGAGTTTCCCGCCGGCCTTAAGCTTGGTGACTCGTGCCGACTCTACACAGTAGATGCCAGTCAGATAGCCACCCGCTATAATCTGGGCGTGCTGGTGAATACCGCCATCCTGGGGGGCTACGCCCGGATATCGCAAGCGGTCGAGTTGGATACCATTATCCGAGTGATAAGAGAGACAGTTCCTAGCAATGTTAAGGCAAATGAACAAGCTGCCCGCGCGGCTTATCAGGAGGTGAATAGCCTTAATGGTGATATCTAACTTCTGGTCGGTGGATGACTCTCCCTCGGCCATAACCTTCGCTACTACCTTGCGCTTCAAAACCGGAAGATGGCGCCAGCTGCGTCCGGTTTATTTGCCCAAGGCAGCACCATGCCGGGAGGCGTGTCCTGCCGGGGTGGACATGGCGCTGGCCTTGGAGCACGCCTCCCAGGGTAGGTTTGCCGAGGCGGCTCAAATAATCCGGGATGAAAATCCTTTGGCCGGGGTATGTGGCCGGGTCTGCCCCCATCCTTGTGAAGAGGCATGTAACCGAAAGGAGTTCGATGCACCGCTGGCCATAAAAGAGATGGAGCGCTTTCTGGCCGACCAGGGATGGGAATCAGCGCCCCCGGTTTCCTCTGCAGCAAGGAAAGAGAGCCGGGTGGCGGTGGTCGGCTCCGGTCCGGCCGGTCTGAGTTGTGCCTATTTCCTCAGCCGATTGGGGTACAGGGTCACTCTTTATGAGGCTACCAGGCAGCTTGGCGGTGTATTACGTACCGGCATACCTCAATATAGACTTCCTAAAGAGGCCCTCGACCGCGAAATTCGGGGCATATTGAACACCGGTGTCCAGATAAAGCTCAGAAAGCGACTGGGGGCGGAGCTTCGCTGGGAAGAGCTTCACGGCTATGCCGCGGTCTTCTTAGCTCCGGGTTTTGCTGAAAGCCGGCGGCTGAATCTGGCCAACGAAGACGCCGCCGGCGTTATTAGCGGCATCGATTTTCTAAGGCAGGTTAACGAGCGTCGGTTTCGGCCCTTGGGTAAGGCGGCTCTGGTTATCGGCGGTGGCGATGTAGCCGTTGACGCGGGCCGGTGTGCCCTTCGGCAGGGCTATCTACAGGTAACTATTGTGTCCCTGGAAACAAGGGAAGAAATGCCCGCGGTGGCTGAGGCAGTGGCCGAGGCTGAGCAAGAGGGTTTGAAGCTGGTGTGCGGAGCAGCCCCAGTCAAGATCACCACTCGCAGCGGGGCAACCAGGGCGGTGGAGTTTGTGGAAGGTCAACTTACCGGCTTTGGCCCGGATGGTCAGCCTCGACTGGAAAAGAGGCCAGGCAGTGGCTTTTCCATTCCCGCCGACCTGCTCATTACCGCTGTCGGCCAACGACCGGAGCTGGGAATCCTGCCTGAAGAAGTCAAGACCGGCCCCAGGGGTATACTGGTGGACGAATGGGGCCAGACCAGCCTGGCGGGTGTGTACGCCGGTGGAGATGTGACGGAAGCAAAAGGCACCGTGGTAGCTGCTATCGCTTCGGGCAAGAAGGCGGCTCTGGCAATCGATCGAAATCTGGCTGGCAAGGGCGCCGAGGAAATTTCCCAAATAGGAGTGGGGCGGAAAGGAAGCATGTCCTTTGCCTTGTACATCAACGGGGAGGAGCCATCGGACTTAAGCAAGGTGGTGACCTTCGCGGATATAAACCTGGACTATTTCGAAAACCAAGATCGACTGGATCCCAAAAAGGCCGGCTCGAAAAAGCGGCTGGCTTCCTTCGCCGAGGTCAACCTCGGCTTTGGCGCCGAAGACGCGCTGAAAGAGGGAGCCCGCTGCTTCAATTGCGGCCACTGCACCAAATGCGATAACTGCCTGATCTTTTGCCCGGATATGGCAATTACCAGGGACGGATCAGTATTGGGCTATCAGATAAATTACGACTATTGTAAGGGTTGCGCCCTCTGCGCGCAGGAGTGTCCTCGCCGGGTAGTCACCACTATCGAGGAACAGCCATGAACATGCTACTGACCGGAGACCATGCGGTCGCCTACGGGGTAAAGCTGGTCAAGGTAGAGGTGATAGCCGCCTACCCGATAACACCGCAGACGCCTATCTACGAGAAGCTCTCTGATTTGACCATCTCCGGGGAGTTGAACGCTCGGATGATCAGGGTGGAATCGGAACAGTCCGCCATGGCGGCTTGCATGGGCGCGTCCCTGGCTGGTGCCCGGGTGTTTACCGCCACCGCGTCGCAGGGATTGGCGATGATGCACGAACTGCTCCATTTCGCCGCCGGCGACCGGTTGCCCATTGTCATGGTTAATGTGAATCGGTCTATTGCCGCGCCTTGGAGCTTTTGGAGTGATCAGACCGACAGCCTTTCTCAACGAGATACCGGCTGGGTACAGATTTACAGCGAGAACAACCAGGAGGCCCTGGATAATCTCATTCAGGCTTACCGGGTAGCGGAAGAGGTGTTGCTTCCGGTCATGGTGGTTATCGAGGCTTTCCTCATCTCTCATACCACCGAGCCGGTGGAGATGCCTGATCCGCAACAAGTGGATAGGTATCTTCCTCCTTACTCCGGCCAATACAGGCTTGACGTCAATGACCCCAGAACAATTGGATCGACCACCACTCAGGAGCAGTACCGAGAATTCAGGTATAAGATGCAGCGCGACATGGAGACGGTAAAAGGAGTTGTTGAGAAGGCAGACCGAGAGTTTAAAGAAATCTTTAACAGAGGTTATGGATTGGTGGAAGAGTACCAGTGCCATGATGCCCAAATGGTGCTGGTTACCTCAGGCACTATAGCCGGTACCGCCCGGGATGTAGTGGATGAGTTGAGAGGGAAGGGCAAGTCGGTGGGCTTGGTTAAGATAAGACTTTTCCGTCCCTTCCCCGGGGAGCGAATCCGCCAGGCACTCTCGGGTGCAAGCAAGATAGCCGTACTGGATAGGAACGTATCTCTTGGTCACGGCGGGATATTTTGCCAGGAAGTTAAAGCCGCTTTGGCCAATGTGGTTGGACATGCCCCGGTATTTGGCTTTCTGGCGGGGGTGGGCGGCTGCGATGTAAGCCCGGCCCTGCTTGAAGAGGTGGTAGAATACATGGAAAAACATACACAGCCAAAAGAAGATTATATCTGGGTAAGGTGATCAGATGAAATTCCAGCTTCCTGAGACAGACTTGATTTATTCCGGCCATCCGGCTTGTCCCGGCTGCGGCGCGGCCCTGGCGTTGCGCTTTGCCTTGAAGGCCCTGGGCACCAAGGTGATGCTGGTGATGCCGGCCTGCTGCGCGGTGGTCATCACCGGGCCCTATCCCACTACCTGCATGAAGGTGCCGGTATTCCATACCGCCTTTGCCACCGCGGCGGCGGTGGCCTCTGGGCTAAAACACGGCCTGGAGGCGAAAGGCGACTATGAGACCACCGTAGTCGGCTGGGCCGGGGATGGCGGCACTTATGACATCGGCTTTCAGGCCCTATCCGGCGCGGTGGATAGAAATGAAGATTTCATCTATGTCTGCTATGACAATGAAGGCTATATGAATACCGGTATCCAGAAAAGTTCGGCCACCCCTTGGAAGGCCTGGACCGGAACCACCCCTTACGGCAAGGATATGCCCAAGAAGGACATGATGGAGATATTGGCCGCCCACCGCATCCCGTACGCGGCTAACGCCTCGGTGGGTTTCCCTGATGACCTGATAAGGAAAATCAAAAAGGCCATGTCCATCAGGGGCAGCAAGTTCATCCATATCCTCGCCCCCTGCCCGCCCGGCTGGAAGAGCTCGGACCATCTCACGGTTAAGCTGGCCCGGCTGGCGGTAGACACCAAAATCTTTCCCCTTTACGAAGTGGAAGCGGGCTGGAACTATACTATCAACCGGGTTCCCAAAGGGCTGCCAGTGGAGGAATATCTGAAGTTGCAGGGCAGATACAGCCACCTCAGTGAACAGGAGATGAGAGATATCCAGCAGCAGGTGGATTGGGAATGGGAGTTGCTCTTGAAAAAAGCCGGGATGAATTCCGGCTAAATCTCCCCGAGTTTTTCCAGGGGGGCCGTAGGCCCCTGGGAAGGCTCACGGTTGTTACCGACCCGGTTTACCGTGCCCTCCTCCTCCTGGGGTAGCCATGCCTATTATTTCTCCCTTCTTGATACGCAGGCAGACCTTGGAGGGGAGCAGCTTTTCTTGTCCGGAGGTGGTTATCAGGTAGTTCTTTCCTGGTTTACCCGGCTCACCTCCCGCAAGTCCATAAGGTCGAAACTTCCTTCGCTCAGATAAGATGGTTACTTGCACGTCGGTCAGCGCGAGAATCTCCCTGATGATTCCTTTTCCTCCGGAAAATTTGCCTTTCCCGCCTGAGCCCGGCCGAAGGCAGTACCTTTTCACCATCAGCGGGTAATCATATTCCAGCGCTTCCACCGGAGTATTCAGGGTATTGGTCATGTGGGTATGAACCGCGTCCAGGCCGTCAGCAAAGGGCCGTGCCCCCATGCCGCCGGCGACGGTTTCGTAATAGGCAAAAGGCCGGTTCCTCCTTGGGTCCCATCCCCCGATGGTCAGATTATTCATTGAGCCTGAGCTGGCCGCGGGAACCAGATCGGGCCGGGCTTGAGCCAGCGCGCCCAGGAGTACATCTACCATGCGCTGGGAGACCTCGACATTTCCCCCCGCCACCGCGGCCGGGGCGCGGGCGTTCACCACACTTCCCTCCGGCGCCACTATTCGAATCGGGCGCATGCAGCCCCCGTTCTCTGGCACACCGATTCCTGCCAGGGACCGAAAGACATAGAAGACCGCGGAGTTGACTATGGAGTAGACCGCGTTCATGTTTCCCTTGACCTGGGGGGCACTGTTGGAGAAATCTACTACCGCCCGAGAGCCTTTGATCTCTATATTCACAGCTATTTTTACCGGTGGCCCGCCAATGCCATCATCGTCCAGGAAGTCCTCAAAGTAGTAAGAGCCGTTGGGTATTGCCTTCAGGCAATGACCCACCATCCTCTCTCCATAGGAGAGGAGGAAATCAGCGTATTGGGTTACTTGCTGCTCGCCATAGCGGGCCACTATCTCCGGCAACCTTCGCTGCCCCATCTTTATGGCCGCCAGCTGAGCGGTAAGGTCTCCTTCCCTCTCATTTGGAGTGCGCACATTAGCCAACAGAACTTCTAAGATCTCTTTTTGTAGCCTCCCCTTTCTCACTATCTTCACCGGCGGAATTACTATCCCCTCCTCGAAGATCTCCTGGGAAAGAGGCATTGAACCGGGTGTGATTCCGCCCACATCGGCATGGTGGGCCCGGTTGGCTATGTAAAACAGCGGTTTGCTGCCACCCTCGACATAGAGCGGGGCCACCAGGGTCAGGTCGGGGAGATGGTTACCGCCCCGAAAAGGGTCATTGGTCAGCACCACGTCCCCCTCTTCCGTGGAAACCTCCTTTATGGCTGTTTGCACCGATAGGGGCATGGAGCCTAAATGGACCGGGATGTGGGCTGCCTGGGCCACCATCTCGCCCTGAGAATTGAAGATGGCACAGGAGAAGTCCAGCCTCTCCTTTATGTTGGGAGAAAAGCTGCTCCTTCTAAGGGCTACCCCCATCTCCTCTGCCACTGAGGTGAAAAGGTTTTTGAACACCTCCAGCCTTACTGGGTCAAACTTCGCTCGCATATTAACTGCCTTTCTGCTCAGGCGTGGATATAACCAGATTCCCCCATTCATCCACATTCAGTCGAAAGCGAGGGGGGATAAAATGGGTGGCTGAATACTCAACTATCAGCATTGGGCCTGTCCACGACTTGCCCGGCAACAAGCTGTCCCGCTCGTAAACGGGCGTCGGCCAGCTCTTGCCTCGATAATAGATGGAGCCGGTCCTGGCAGCGGGTCTGGTGGATTTAGAACGGGACGGTTGCCAGGGATCAATTCGCGGCTTTTTTGTCTTGCCTACCGCCCTGAGCCTGAGGGTAACTATCTCACACTTCCTTCCCGGGTGGGCGTATCCGTAGACCTTCTGGTGGAGGCTGTGGAAACTCCTGGCCGCTAGCATCAGGTTCTTAAGATTTAAGGGCAGATTAAGCTCGTAAGATTGCCCCTCGTAGCGCATATCCACCGAGGGTAAGAATCTTATCTTGGAAGGCGTAAACCCCGTCCGGGCCAGATTAGCAGTGGCCCTTTTGATCAGGGGCGCGAACAAGTTGGGAAGGGTCTTCTTGCCTACATCCTTTAGCTTGAGCAACACTGACTGGGCGTACTCGTGAAAGACGTCCGAGCGCATCATACCCTGGGCTGACAGGGTTCCAGGATTCCGGGGAATAAGTATCCGGGGTATGGAAAGGCGTCTGGCTAGGGCGCAGGCATGCAACCCGCCCGCGCCGCCAAAACTAACCAAGGTGAAATCCCGCGGATCATGCCCCCGCTCTACCGTGATGACCCTCAGCGCCCGTTCCATGGTGGCGTTGGCTACCCGGATAACACCCTGGGCAGCTTCCTCTGGCGGTAGTTTGAGTTCTCGGGCCAGCTTGGCTAAATAGCGGCCGACCCTTTCCTTATACAGAGGCATGTTGCCGCCCAGGAAATAATCAGGGTCGATGCGCCCCAGATAGAGGTTGGCATCAGTTACCGTCACCCCCTTGCCTTTTCCGTAACAGATGGGGCCAGGGTCAGCGCCAGCGCTTTGCGGCCCCACTTGTAGAGCACCGCCGGGGTCGACAAAGGCCAGGGAACCACCTCCAGCGCCCACGCTGTGAATATCAATAACCGGTACTTTTACAGGAAGGTTAGCCACGCGGGTCTCAGTAACCGTTTGTATATTGCCTTTTACCAGGCTGACGTCGGTAGAGGTGCCGCCCATATCGAAGGAGATTATATCTTTAAACCCCGCGGCTGCGGCCACCTCCGTAGCCCCTAATACTCCTCCGGCTGGGCCGGAGAGGATGGTGCGAACGGGATAGAGGCGTGCCCCTCGGGTGCTGACACTGCCTCCGTTGGATTGCATTATCCTCAGCAGGGAGCCCTGCAGGGCTCCCTCCAACTTGGTGAGGTATCCGTCCATGACGGGCATAAGCGCGGCATTGATTACCGTAGTGGTCAGCCTCTCATACTCGCGAAATTCCCGCAGCGCCTTGTACGAGGCACAGACGGGAATGGATAACTGCCGGGCGGCTTCCTCCACTATTTGCTCGTTACTGGGGTTGGCGAAGGAGGAAAGCAAACAGATTGCCAACGCGGATACCTTTTCCTTCTTCACCTGGTCAAGGAGCCTAGCTAACTCCTTTCGGTCAACCTCTTCCAGAACCTCGCCGCTAACGGTCACCCTCTCTGAGATCCCGAAACGTCGCCGGGCCGGTATCAAAGCCCGGGGCTTTTCTACGGCCAGATTATAAAGCTGGGGACGGTTTTGCCTGCCTATCTCGAGGATGTCCTCGAATCCTTTGGTGGTTATGAGCGCGGTCTTCTCGTGCTTGCCTTCCAGCAAGGCATTGGTGGCCACGGTGGTGCCATGAACCAGGCCAAGTCCTTTCACGGTGTCGGTTATATCCTTGCATCCCGATATCACCGCGTCAGCAGGATTGGCCGGAGAGGACAGAATCTTGAAACAGGTTAGCCTTCCATCATCTAAAAATACAAAGTCGGTGAAGGTTCCGCCAGTATCTACTCCAAGGTTGGACATATTTTCTCCTCAAATTAAGGCAGGTCAACCAATATGCCCTTTTCATCAAAGGTTAGCCCCTGGGCATTTGTGTTAACTTCAAGACCTGGGAGCCGTTTAGCTTCCTTAACCAGCTGGCTGGATATCTTAAAGTTAGCCAGCTCCGAGGTGTTCTTTATCCAGACAATCCTGGCTTTATCCGCCTCCAGTCCCAGAGTGGCAAGCGCCACCTCGACGGCTCCCCGGTCGTTTTCAATAGCCAGGGGTAACCGAGCTTGCTCGGGCACACCGGCACTCAGGGCATTAATAGCCGTGGCCGGCAGGTTTATCTTTTTATGCAATATTCTGCTGATAAGGTCGGCGTTACCCACTCCCAGCGCGTTGCCACGGGACTCGGGGGTTAAGTCCCGGACATAGATCCTCTTTATCTTCGGTGCAATATGAGCTTTGGCTGGCCACCGGCCAATGACATTGGTGTCCATTCCGGCACCGCTGATATTCTTTCCCATTTCATCCACTATAAGCAGGTCAATATCCTTGAAGGGAATTCGTCCCATCAACTCCCTCGCCCGGTTGAGCAGCTTCTTTTCTTGGCTGGCTATTTTTTCGGCCGGAAGAGCCTTTAGGATGGCTACTTCATGATAAAGATTCTCCACCGTGGCCAAGCCAAATAATACCCGGCATTTCTTCATCACCTCGTTGGCTACTTCCAATATTGTCTGGTAATAACCGCGCCGGGCCGCGATCTGATGAATCACCCGGGCACCATCAGCCTTGCCCAGCCCAACGGCCATCATTTTAAGCAGGCCGCTCTCCACCGGAGCATGAAAATTGGTATGCGG
Source organism: Thermodesulfobacteriota bacterium (assembly GCA_036446955.1). GTDB lineage: Bacteria > Desulfobacterota > JAZFTZ01 > JAZFTZ01 > JAZFTZ01 > JAZFTZ01. Next base: position 8,606 of record JAZFTZ010000166.1, on the reverse strand, counting down.
CTTTATGCGGTTGATCACCACCACCCAGTCCGCGCCGGCCGCATGTTTATCTATGTATACCGGACATCCGGAACGGGTGGTGCCGGTTTTAACGGTTTCCATGCTGGCTTTAATCGGCACACCCATAGAGTTGGAGGTTATGCCTAAGGAGGCCAATACCTGAATCTGGCCCTTGGCGCTGGCCCCTCCGTGACTTCCCATGGCCGGGACTATAAATGGCCTAGCTGACAGCTCTTTAAGCCTGGTGGCCACTGTTCTAAATATTGTTGGCCCGGCAAGCATACCCCGGCTGCTCCCGGTAATGGCTACGCTGGCCTCCTTGCGCAGCCGGCGTTTAAGGTTAAGCGCGTCCAATTCCTCCAGGATTTTTTCTTCCACATCATCCACCCTGGGAACACGCTTTAGCTGGCTTACCTGATACATATAGATCTTGGCCAATTTTCACTCCGATAAAGGGTAATCTAATAAAAACCAGGTTTTCCGTTTTTGTCAAGATTATTGACCCTTTTACCTCGAATATTTGATAGATATATTATACAGGATAAATACGCTCGGGCTAAAAGTGGGAGTTGGATATGTACCTTAGGCAGTTAAGGCTCGGTTCGGAGCCGAATTTTACCTACCTGTTGGGTCCGGAGGAGGGCGTGGATACGGCGGTGATAGACCCCGGTTTTGAGGTGGAAAAAGTCCTTTCCCAGGCCAGTGCTGATGGCCGCCGGATAGTGTTGGCCCTTTTGACCCATACCCATGGGGACCATACCGCGGGCCTGGCTGAGCTGGTAAGGGAAACGGGTTCCCAGGTGTATGTTCACCCGCTGGAGAAGGAGCGGGCCCTGGCCGCGCTAAGCGGGGTAGAGCAGCCAGCCCTCCGCCCGGTGGAAGATGGCGATCAGATACCTATCGGCGGGCTGGTGATCAAGGCCATTCATACCCCGGGCCATACTCCCGGTGGACTGTGTTACCTTGTCCAGGACAAACTGTTTACCGGAGATACCCTTTTCGTCAACGGGTCTGGCCGCTGCGATCTGAGCGGAGGAGATCCGCACGCGCTGTACAATAGCCTGTATAAAAAATTGATGGCCCTGCCTGATGATACCCAAATCCTCTCCGGCCATGACTACGGGGATATGCCCGTATCTACATTAGGCCGGGAGAAGCAGAGGAATCCGTACCTGCGCTGGAAAGGCGTGGAGGAGTTTGTTCAATACAGGATGGTAGACTATCTGAAGAACAAACAGAAATCATAGCGAGCCACCCATACCGAGGCAATTGGCCAAACTTTTATAAGAAGGAGATAACCATGCTGGCTATAGCAATAATCGCCCTTGTCCTGGCGCTTATCGCCCTGGCCCTGGCCTTTATGGCCTTGCGTAAGACCGGCGCGCTGGACGACCTGAAAAGGGAGATGAACGCCATAAAGGGGGCCACCGATTCCTTACGGGGCACCACCGATACCATGCGCAAGCGACTGGCTGATGCCCTGGACAAGCTGGAGGGACTAGTCCGGGGAGATAAAACCTCCAGTTAGGGTGGCTAGTATATTCTCTGGCAAAAGGCCGCGGTTGGAGCGGGTCACTTCGAAGATAAGTACGTCCTTCCTGTCTTTGACCTGCTGAATAAAGCCCCCGGTGTGGCGAGGGATAGTACCCAAAACGTCCAAAGTCCCATCCAGCGCAGCCAGGACCGCCTGGCAAAAGGCCGGAGATAAACACTCCATCTTCCCTATCTCGTCAATGATAATCAGCTTTGTGTCCCGGCCCTTAGGTCGAAGAGAAGGTACAATCACCTTTTCTATGGCAGCCAGGTCCACCCGGTAACGGCCGACAGCCGGCCCGGTTTTGGAATCTCGGTGCGCAAGTATGGCTTCATCCCCATCAAATGTCCTTATGGCAAACCCCTGACGCCCGGCATCCGTCCTTATCTCCAGGGTATAGAAACCGGCCAAAAACCGGGGCTCAAACCGGGAAGCTGCCCTCTGAATAACGGTAGTTTTCCCCACCCCGGGCAAGCCGGTCAAAAGGAGGTTGCTTTTCATCTAAGATAAAAGTTGTGGGGGAGAACCCAGAGTCTTTCCAGGGGGGCGGGGCCGTGGGCCCGTCCCCCTGGGCCAGACTAGCTCACGAATTCGTTGCTGTATAGGGTTTCCAGCTTGGGGCTCTTTCTGAGTATTCCGTACTCCACCAAGAAGTCTCTGACGTTTTTTAGCGCCTTAGGGTCAGTCTTCCAATCATCTCCCCAGCGCAATAGGGGAAAGATGGCTCGAGCTGCACTCTCGGTATACCTCAGGTTGGTCTTCATCCTGTTGACCGCCCAGTCGGGGTTTTTCATGACAAACTTGGTGGCCAGTTTGTAGCCTTTGAGCAACTTCTTAAGATCACTGGGCCTTTGGGCGGCAAAGTCCTTGCGGGCGACTATGACGTTGTCCATCCACTGTTTGGGCAGGTAATCCCGCAAGGATACCAAGTCTCTCACCACGCCCGTATGCTTCAGGCGAAACATGATAAACTGGGTAAGCAGCACCCCGTCAATAGCCCCTTTCCTGAGCCCGGCCACGGCAGCCCGTACGCCACCGGTTCCCACTATTCGCATCTCCTTTCCCAGACCTAGTTTTTTGCCCAATGCGGTGCCGTAAGCATGGGCCGCCGAACCCAGTCGGGGCACGCCTATCTTTGTCCCTTTCAGGTCGCGGGGTTTTCTTATTCGGCTCTTTACCGGCACCCAGACGAAGAAATCGTTCCTAAGCTTTACATCTGCCACGATCATTATCGGTATCCCGGTCGCCGACCCTCTTATGCCTGATGTAGAAAGAGTCATGCCGGCATTCGACGCGCCCGCGGCCAGCGCATCCGATTGGGCCCGCCCCGATCCGAAGGGTATCCACTGTACATTGAGGCCCATCTGTTTCCAGAACCCCTGCTGCTCAGCCGCGGCACTGGGAAGGTCCGCGTGAACCGCGGTCCTTATCGGGGTGGAAAAGATTATCTTCTGCTGTCCCATGGCAGGGATTGCGCTTAAGGAGAAAATGAGGAAGGCGACTGCCGCTATTGCCAACTGGGGGAAAATAACTCCTTTTTTCATCTTGGCTCCTCCTTTTACCCAAAAAATGCTTGAACTAGATAAACTAGCCAGATACCAACTTGCCCACCCGCCAATTCCCCGGTGAAAATTGCTTGTTTAACGTCTGGCGAATAAGTTTGGCCAGGATCTGACCGACTGCGGGCCCAATCGAAAACTTGTGCCCAACCTCTATACCCTTATAGTCGCCCTGAACGATGGTGTCAACCGCAAAATTACCCCCTTTGCGTGGGGACCCCTTTGAAAAGGGTTTCCCCCACAATAACAACCTTGACCCCATCCCCCGGGGAGGTTGGCAGGGATATTTTTTCATTGCTTGTCGATCCGGCGATGTGATATTTTGAACAAGCTGGCCTTTGCTAACCGATATTGGAGAGAGCAGGAAATGGCGAGGGAAAAGATAAAAGTTAAGGCGGTGCTTTTTGACCTTGATGGCACCCTTATAGATTCGATTGACGCCTATTTGGGGATCGTAAACACGGTTTTTGGACGGCTTGGTCTTGCTTTACCTGAGCGAGAGGAAGTGCTGAAGGTGATGCAATATATTAAAAACCCCTGGGAGAGTCTGGTCCCCCACGACCGGGATGATAGGGAGCAGATAATAGAGGAGTGCCGGAAGATCGATAAAGAGGTGGTCCAGCAGGTCTTCGGCCGGCAATTGAAGCTTATAGATGGTAGCCTTGGCGTACTAAAAAATTTAAAATCGCGCGGATTTCCCGTCGGGATTGTAACCGCTTCCTGGGGAACGTTCAGTGTTGGTTTTCTGAAACGGCATGGCCTGAGTGAGTATATAGACGTGATAATAACCCATAGAGAGGTGCCGGTGAAAAAGCCGGCTCCGGATGGTATTTTGGAATGCTTAAGGCAACTCGGATGCCAGCCGGCTGAGGCAGTTTATGTAGGTGACTCCCCGGTGGACGTCATGGCGGGCAAGGCGGCTGGAACGTTCACTGTGGGCGTGCTTACCGGCACCAGCAAACGAGAAATACTGGCTGATCTGGGGCCTGATATGGTGGTTAACGATGTAGGAGAGTTGGCCGAGGTGATAGAGTTGCTTGACTGAGGAGTTGGTTATGATAGTGAAGGGGGTTATTTATACCGATTTGGGTGAAGCGGGCGGTTTTGTCCAGATAGATTGGGTAAAGCGTCAATTCCAGGAAAAGTTAGCTATTGACCCTTTCCCGGGAACGTTGAACCTCCGGGCCGACGATGACGAATCGCTAGCTCATTTGAAATCTTTGCGGGAGATGGCGGGCATAGAGATTACTCCTCAAGAGAAGGATTTCTGCACCGCCAAATGCTTCAGGGTCTTGGTCGAAGGAAAGGTACCCGGCGCGCTTATCCTTCCCCATGTGGCAGACTACCCAGTGGAAAAGATGGAGATCGTAGCTCCGGTGAGCATCAAACAGACCTTGGGAGTTAAGGATGGCGACCTGCTATCCATAGAGATTCTTCCCTGATTCGCTGAGATCTATAAGCCTGATCAAAATCGGTTCAAACCAAGGGCCCCGGGCTGGGTTTGCATCAATTTGGTTATTCTGGATTTCAAAATTTTGCTGGCTCCATCCAGGCCTTTTTCTTCCCGGTGCCCTTTTTGACCGAACTTGAAGCCGGCAGGGCTTACCTTCCCCTTATCATTGCTGAATTTAGTGCCCTCAAGAGAATATCCATCTGTACCTCCCCTGCCATTTCTGATTACCCTTGATTCTGGCACAGAAAATGCCAGAGAGGGGGTTAAAGAATTAAGTAGTGCATGGATGACGTCGGCTCAGCTTGTCATCGATTAGTTGGGTTTGGAAGCAACCTGACTAAACTTGCCTGTTAAAAGGGGAAAAAATGAACCGGGACAAAACTTATGTCCATTTTTACTCTGGCTTGGCTCCTTTTTTTCGCGGATTAGGAAACTTCATGGACCTCATCTCCCACATGCTAAAGAATGAACATGCCCCTTTATCTGCAGAGAAAGAAATCCAGCCTCAGCCCATCTTTGGTGTGCGGGCTGTCTATGGATTTACTATGAGATCTGATGGGAGTAGGGGTTCGAGGCTAAAAATGGAGACCTTTGGGAATATCACCGAGGGCCAGGATGGGCACATGATGCTCAAACATAGAGAGCCTTTAATAGATTTGGCCGATGAAGGAGATGTCCTGGTGGTGATGGCCGAGGTCCCAGGCGCGGATGTAAATAAGACGGAAATCCAGATCAAAGGCGATAAGCTTTTTATATCAGCCCTTGGACCACAACATAATTATATCAAGCGGGTTAGACTTCCCAACACCTCCAAAGGGCAAATCCTGAGCTGGAGCTTTAGAAACGGCATCCTCGAAGTAAGCATCAGCAAAAGAGGGCTCAACCCCGAGTTAACCGCCGAACCCTCCGAGAGCTGAAACGGTTCGGCTCGGGCAGTTTACCCTGGAGAGATAAAAGGCCTTTTAGAGGAACCACTTTGACCATGACCCCGCCGGCGGGATGTCATCCGCCCGAGGCCACCACAGCAGGGTCAAGCAGTTACTCGCGCACATAGGTATGAACCTCAGCCTCGTGGGGAACCCCGGAAAGATGACAGAACTCCGCGTCCAGGATCTTGAGGTGGCCTTGCTCAAACTCTAACAGTTCCGTGAAAACCTCTTTCAGCCCCGTATCATCCACTTTGGCCATTCCATTCTGGTAAAACTGAATAGCCATCTTTTCCCTTTCTAGCCCCAGTTTGAGGACATCCAGTTCGTTGCGGGCCTTTCGAGCTAAGGTGCTGGCTCGGGGAGTATTCTCCACGAAATCAACCCCTTTTTTGCCCAGAGACTTGCTTATCTCAGCGAGCATCCGTCTGGAAAAGCGGTCGATTATGATAATGAAATGATGAAGTTCATCAACAGCTAGGTTTTCAAACATCCTCCTGGCACGGTCGTTGCGGGCAATTTGCGCCGCCTTCAGGTAGAATTCCAGAGAGTACTTTTCCGCGCCCATGGCGGTGATAATTAGGTCTTTAAGGGTTTCATCTACCGACATCTCTGCCTCCTCAGAAGAATATTACTTTTTTAATTATGTAACAGCCCACCCGCCAATTGTCAAGCACAATTAAAAATACTTTTTGCTTGATAAAGTATCTAAAAGCTGGGATAGTAAGAAAATGGAGGGGAGCAAAAAAACAACCACCAGGCAAAGCATCCTGGAGCTGCTTAAAGCAAGCAGTCAGGGCCTCAACGCGGCCGAATTATCTGAACTATTGAAGCTCACGCCCGCGGCGGCCCGCAGGCATTTGACCAAGCTGGAGGGCGAGGGGTTGGCCAAGCTAGAATTAAAACGGTTACCGCTAGGCCGGCCCAGCTTTATCTACAGCTTGACAACCAAGGGGGAGGAGACCTTTCCCCGAGGTTATGATAGGCTTCTGCTGGAGATCCTTGATCTGATTGGAAGTTGGGAAGGTGGGCAAAAGCTTTACCAGCTATTTCAGAGGCGGGCAGATGGTCTTTTTCTTAACTGGCGAGCGCGGGTATATGGTGATAGCCCGGCTGAGAAGCTGGCCCGGCTTACCGAGCTTCTTAACGAGCAAGGGCATATGGCCCACTGGGTACGGAGAAAAGATGGCCCAGCTATCCTAAGACTCCGCAACTGTCCTTTCCTGGCCGTGGCCCGGAGGTATGACCAGTTCTGTTGCCTGGAAGAAAAGCTCTGGGCTAGACTGTTGGGAACCGAGGTCGAAAGGCTATCCTCCCTCTCTCGAGGGGATAGGGCCTGCGTTTACCAGGTGAGTGGCCTATGAAAATAGATTGGCGCGATTGGGAAACGAAGGCATTCCAACTGGCCAAGGAACAGAATAAACCTGTATTGCTAGACATCAGTGCCTGTTGGTGTCATTGGTGCCATGTGATGGACCGCACTACCTATCGGGATCCCAAAGTGGTGCAAGCAGTTAACCAGGATTTTGTGGCCGTGAAGGTGGATAACGACCGCCGTCCTGATATAAATGACCGCTATAACCAGGGGGGCTGGCCGACAACGGTATTTTTAACCCCGGAAGGGGAGGTTATTGCCGGTGGCACATACATTCCTCCAGGCCAGATGATAGACGTTTTAGCCAAGATAAAGGACCTTTATCACAACAACGTTGACGCGCTGGAGGGGTTGTTGGCCAAGCAGAAGCCTGAACGGGAACAAGACAGACCCGTGGGAGAAGCAAAACCGGGATTGGAGACATTCTCCCTGGTGGTAGCCGCTCTGAAGCAGTCCTTTGATTCGGCCCATGGCGGTTTCGGTACCGCACCCAAGTTTCCCATGGTGGATGCGCTGGGTTTGGCTCTCTACGCTTGGCGCGAGACCGGTGAAGCCCAGTTGCTTGAGCTAGTAACCAAGAGCTTAACCGCCATGGGGGAGGGCGGGGTATATGATAAGCACGGGGGTGGATTTTTTAGGTATTCGGTGACCCAGGACTGGAGCATACCCCATTATGAGAAGATGCTGGAAGACAATGCTGGACTGTTGAATTTGTACCTGGACGCTTTTATGATTACCGGCGAGACCAGCTTCAGGGAAAAGGCGTATCATATTTTGAACTATCTGTTGTCAACCTTGCTGGACGGTGAACGAGGGGTCTTCTTTGGAAGCCAGGACGCGGACGAAGAATACTATCAGCTAGACCGGAATGCCAGGGCAAACAAGTCGGCCCCGGCTGTTGATACCGTGGTATATACAAACTGGAACTGCCTTATGGCCACCAGTTTGCTCAAAGCCGGGTCGGTATTAGGCGAGAAAAGATACCGCCAACTGGCGTTGAATTGTCTGGCTTTCCTGTGGGACCATTGTTATACCAAGCAAGGTGTTTGCCATTATTACGAGGGCGGAGGGCATTTGCCCGGGCTGATGCGAGACCAGGTGGCCCTCGTCTATTCGTTCCTCGAAGCCTACCAGGTTACCGCGGACCGGACTTATCTGGACCGGGCGGAGGAGGTTTGCGCCTGGATGCTGGCCAACTTATGGGATGTCGACCAAGGCGGCTTTTTTGATATCCCTTGTGATGATGATGCATTGGCCCGACTGGGCCAGCGACAGAGGAATATAAATGAGAATGCTTTGGCCGCTGAAGCCTTGTTGCGACTAAGCCTGATTACCGGCAAGGATATTTACCGTCGCCATGCCGAGCCCTCTCTGGGGTACTTCGCGGCCTTATGGCATCACTATGGTATCTTTGCCGCCCGCTATGCCCAAGCGAGCCATTTCCTGATAGCGGGGCCGGTGGAGATAGAGATCAAGGGAGATAGAGCGGGCGCTGGCTTTGGGCCCATGCTCCAGGCATGCCTGGATAACTACCTTCCCAGAAAAGTGATAAAGTTTTCTGAGCGGGATGGTGATCGAGTCCAGGCGCTTGTCTGCCGGGAAAAGAGCTGCCAGGGACCGTTCACCGACCCTGACCAATTAAGAAGCGAGCTTGACCGTAAATGAAGGGTCGGACGTCACAGCATTAATGACCTGTTTTCAGACATTGGTAACAGTTGAAGAAGTTATTGTGGGGAAAACCCTTTGAAAAGGGTTATTC
>JAZFTZ010000165.1:0-3721 GCA_036446955.1 Thermodesulfobacteriota bacterium | reverse complement strand
GCCAAGTGGAAAGGCAGAGGTCTGCAAAACCTCCATTCCCCGGTTCGAATCCGGGTGCCGCCTCCAGCTCAATAAATCCTCTGACCGGTTTCCCGGGGTAACAATTTGAGCCCGGGTTATTAGCATAAGGAAGGGAAGCGGAAGGTAAGGGTAGGTTATACCCTTGGGCTGCCACCCGGTACTTGTCTCTACAATGGCTCGATTCTTGCCTTCCAGAAACAGGCTTGGAACTGATTTTCTGATGGGAGAAGGGTTTAATGTACTGGATGCAGAAGGTATTTCAAAAAAGGATGACCGTGGCCCTGGAGCAAATTGGTGACCATTGGCTAGGCTCCATCTATGAGCTGCCCCCGAGCAGGTATGGGTCATGCTCGGTGCTATTCTTTTACGCCTTCCCCAATCTGGGGGCGGCCAAACTAGGGCTGAAGCGGAAATGGAAGGAACTTTTCCCCAATGCAAAGGACCTGGAGCTGGAGCTAGGCTAACTGCTCAACCGGGAGGGGCAAATGGTGGAGAGTGATTTCATTAGTTTGCTTGCGCAGAATAAGGAATCTGTAGTCAATACCTGGGCGGGAGCCTTAAAAGATATGAAGGGCTCTTCCTTTGAGTCCCGGCCGAATGAGGAGCTGATCGAGCTTTGTAATCAGCTCTTAAACGGCTTCCTGGAGGCCCTGGAAACCAATTCTTATGCAGCGATTCGGCGGATAGTTACTGATGGGGTCAACCGGGCTAAGTTGGTGCTGGGATTTACCCCGGGAAAGGGCGGGCCAACTCAGCGTCCATATTCCTTAACCAATGCCTTGGATCGGCTAATTGAAACCTTCAACCTCTCTGAGGTCCTCAAAGCCTTTCAGGCACTCCGACCGATTGTACTCAAGGTAATCAAAGAGGAATATCGACAAGACCGTCCCCAGCTGACTGAAGCTTGGGGGACCATGGATGAATGCATGGGGATGGTGGCCTTGCAATTATCCGATATTTATCAAGGCGAGGTCAGCCAACTGATATCCGGTCACCTCAAGCATATAGAGTCCCTTAATAGCCGATTATCCCGGCTCTCTATCACCGACGGCCTGACCGGGCTTTATAATCATAAGTATTTCCAGTACACCCTGGACAAGGAGGCCAGACGGAGCCACCGCTATAGCGGTAGTCTGTCATTGATCCTCTTCGACGTCGATAATTTCTCCAGGGTCAACGAATCGTGGGGTTACGAAACCGGTGATATTGTGCTGCAGGCAGTGGCAGGTACTCTTTCCCGTTCGCTAAGGGATGTTGATACTCTGGCCCGATACGGTAGCGAAGAATTTATAGCTATTCTTCCGGAAACAAGTAAGGAGGACGCGGCCTTGACCGCCGAGCGCATCCGCCGGGAATTGGAGAAGCAAACCATTACCAGCGTGACCGGTGGTGAGGTAAAGGTGACCGTAAGCGCCGGGGTGGCCGGAGATCAGGGTCCGGCGTTGGATAAGCAGAAAGTGGTGCTCGAGGTGGAGGCTGCCCTGACGCGGGCGAAAGAAGAGGGCAGAAACCGGGTCTGTGCCGTTTAGACCGCCACTGTTTTTGCACCGCTCTGCTAAGATCTTTTTCTGGAGACGATTGAGTTATGGGAAAGCAAGGCAACGAAGCTAAAGTTCTGCAATACGTCGATAAGAAAGAGTTGGTTCGGTTGGCCTGCGACCTGGTAGATATTCCCAGCCCCAGCGGAAGAGAGATCCAGGTCGCCGAATACATTCTGAATTGGTTTCAAGAGCGGGGATTTCAAACTGTAAAACAAAAGGTCTCTGAGCACCGAGCCAACGCGGTGGCCGTTTTGCCTGGCCGAGGAGGCGGGGCCAGCTTGATGTTCAATGGTCATATGGATGTTGTCTTCACCGGCCTGTCTGACCAACAGCTGCTCATGGGAATGACCGAGCCCGGTCCCTGGCCCAAGACTGTTTTTGCACGGGGGCGGATAACCGGGCCCGGCATAGGAAACGACAAAGCAGCCATAACCGCCTTCATGATAGCTGCCCAGGCGTTAAAGAGGGCGGGAGTTGAGCTCAGGGGCGACTTGATTCTAGCTGCTGTGTTTGGCGAGATTGAAAGAGCCCCGATAGACCTGTACCAAGGCCAGGATTACTGCGGCATGGGTAGCGGAACCACTTATTTGTTAGCCCACGGAATCACCTCTGACTATGTCCTGGTGGCCGAGCCCTCGGGATTCTCTGTTACCTGGGCCTTGACCGGGGGGGCGTACGTCAAGCTGTCTACCTCCGGTGAACCGGTCTATACCCCTCACCTTAAATCGTACCAGCGGTGGCAAGAGTCCCAGAATGCTATCATCAAAATGATGAAGGTATTGGAAGCGGTGGAGAACTGGGGACAAAGATATGAACGGGAGAATCAACATATCTTTTCCGGAGGTACCATTGTCCCGAAGATGAACATAGGTGCGGTCGTTGGTGGCCTGCCTTTCAAGCCCAACTATTCCGCGGCCGAATGTCATGCTTATTTGGATGTAAGAACCCCACCGGGCAAGGATCCGGGTCAAATCAAGGATGTGTTACAGGAAGTAATTAAACCGCTGGGAATACCTGTGGAAGTCGTTCTTTACCGGTCCCAGAGGGGATATGAGGGCAAAGCCAGTGCTCCCGTGGTGAAAGCCGTTACCGCTGCCTGCCGAGAGGTTACCAAGAGCGGTCCCAAGAAGCTGCGCACTCCTTCCACCAGCACCTGGAACGATTTAAACATCTACCATGAGAAGGGCATTCCCGGGGCCAAGTTCGGCCCCAGCATACAACGTCCCTCGGAAGCGGATAGGCGCGCGGGAAGGCTGGAATCGATAAACGTCGATGAGCTGATAAACTTATCCAAGATTTACGCCCTGACCGCCCTGGACATATGTAACTGGGATAAACCTTCCGCTGGTTGAGCGCGATTTGGAAAACCCTTTAAATAGGGCTTCTCCCTAAGACAAGATCTGAAACCTTCCCGGGGGGACGGGGGAGTATAAGCTAGGTCTCAAAACAAGATATCCCTGACTGGCCTTCGCCTTGAAATTCCGCTTGGGGTTGATTATACTAAGTCAAGCTTGGAGGCCAGGTATCTTGAAATAATTGAGGGAGTAAGTATAGATGAAAAGAACGCCTAGCTGGATCTTGTCTCTGGTGGCGTTGGCCGGTCTGCTGTTTGTCAGCACATTCACGTATGCACAGAATGAGAAACTGATAAAGCGTTTACAGACCTCGACCACTGTCCTAAACGAAATCATGGGGATCCCGGAGAAAGGGGTACCTCGATATCTTCTTGCCGGGGCTGCTGGCGTGGTCGTCTTCCCCTCGGTGGTAAAGGCTGGGTTTATCGTAGGTGGAAGGTACGGAAAGGGAGTGGTGAGCTATCGGGACAAGAGAACCGGCCGGTGGAGCCCGCCCGCCTTTCTCACCATCGGCGGAGGCAGCATCGGATATCAAATAGGAGTTCAGGCCACCGACCTTGTCATGATCATCACCAGCAGGAGAGGAATTGAAGGGCTCCTGAGAAGCAAGTTCACCTTGGGCGGGGATGCCTCCATAGCGGCCGGGCCGGTGGGAAGAAGGGTGGAGGCAAGTACAGACATTCTCCTCAAGGCTGAGATCTACTCCTACTCTCGCACTAAGGGGTTGTTTGCCGGGGTCTCATTGGAGGGAGCGGTTATCTCCCATGATAACGAGGCCAACCGTTCCTTCTACGGCCGACCCAT
>JAZFTZ010000164.1:0-7584 GCA_036446955.1 Thermodesulfobacteriota bacterium | reverse complement strand
CCCTCAATCATACCGGCAATGTCGGCCGGGTGAAGAGTGGGCAGCCATTCTCTTAATTGTCCGGTCTCCTCTTGAGTGAGAAGGCCGATCAGCTTTTCGAATTTCTCCCTGGCTTCCTTTCCCACCGGTCAACTCCGAAGCTGTCTGGTTGCCCAGACTGAATAACGCTTAATTTACTAAGTATATATCGATATCCCGCTGGCGGCAATGGAAAATAGGCCTTCGGCCTATATCGGTTATGAGATCTAGGGGAAACTCCCGGGGAAGGGTCAGCTAAGGTGTTACCCATCGTATGAGAATAGGAGCCGCTTCCGGCTCTATGGGCCTAGTCAGGGCGTTCGCTTTTAGACTCTTTCTGTTTGGGGCGGTCGAGCTGGTCAAGTTCGTCCAGGTTGAGCAACATCCCGTCTCGGGCGGCAATGACGTTTATGCCCAACTCCGCTTGCATGCGGGCGGCAATCTCCCCGGGCTTGGCCCTTAGCACCCCCATGCCGAAATGAGTTAACAGGGCGAGCCGGGGCTTGGCCTGAGCGATAATCTCCCGGACATCGTCCATGGTGAGATGATCAACCTTCAACGCGCCCAACTTAAGTCTGAGCGCGTTTATTATCATCGCGTCGCCCTGGTAATGGCTGGCCAGCTCAGGAAAGAACAGAGTGTCGGGAATAAAGGAGATGGAAGGACCGGCGTAGTTGAAATTCATTCCGTAGGTCTCTACCGGGTGGATATGCTTCACCGGGGTGGTAAACTTGACATTTCCAATGGTGTAGCTCCCCCCTTCCTTAAGGATCCCAATCCTCTCCACAAAACCGCGCAGGTACTTGAAGATAACCGGGTCATTTTCAAAGGCATCGGCAGGTGCAAAGACCGCGCCTCTTCTCTTAAATCCTCCTTCGGTCATGGCCTCTATCATGACGTTTATGTCGGCTGAGTGGTCCAGATGCTTGTGGGATAGTATTATTCCGTCCAGGGTGGTGGGGTCCAGCTTGGGGCGGCTGGCCAGGGCGCGGACCAAGGTTCCCGGGCCGGGGTCTAGCAGAAAGTTGGTGCCAGCCAAGCTAAACCACATGCCCCCGGAAGCGCGCACCTGCTTGGACACTACGAAGCGGGCACCCGCGGTGCCCAGGAATTTTATAGTGTTCATCTGGTTGTAAACCGAGCCCAGCTATCCGATCCTATTCGACCACTATTATGAGACCTGTACTTGCCGATGCCAAGTAAATTCTGGGCCAGGGTGCCTTAATCCTGCGCCTAGTTGTGCTTTATAAGCAGGATCAAGGGCGAAAGAAACTGTAAGGCAGGGATACGGGAGCCCAGGCGGGAGTGACTTTCCTAATAAACCTCTATCAGGAGATAGGGGTATGAGGAAGGCCCCGGTCATGCTGGGACCTTTAACCAAGGGGTTTTGGTGCTGGCGATACTATTTCGGCCCTTGCATATCGGTCTAAATTATGTTAAAGGTGAATTCGCTTAAGTCGGTGCCGCGCGGGTTGGGAGATTCAAGTTTATGCGAGTGGGCAGTGCTGTTCTGCCCGCGTTCAGGCGCGGCGGGGCCGAGTTGAGGATTTTTATCTATATCCAACCTCTCATGGCTGGGGGGCTGGCCCTCATATCCCAGGAAGCGGGAGGCCGGCAAACCCATCCTGGCATAGCCCTGAAATGGGGGTTGGCAATAGAGAGGTAAAATATCCGCGGCCTGGCGGGACCCAGGCCTTCAAGTATAGATCGCGCTGGTTAACTTCCGTAATACCTCGAAGGTAAACCGCCTCGCTGGGAGCGCTTTTACTCAGAATAGTGCCTATGGATGCCATAAACGAACTGTTTACTCCCATTAAAGTTGGTTCTCTTGAGCTTAAAAATCGCCTCATGCGGGCGCCGATGTGCACCCATTTTGCCAACACCGACGGCTCGGTAAGCCAGCGGTTGCTCGATTTCTACGAAGAGATTGCCAGAGGAGGGGCCGGCCTGGTTATGGTGGAGTTTTGCTACCTAGATGAGCGGGCCAGTCAGTGCGATTATAGTCAGTTAGGTGTATATGACGATTCCATGCTGCGGGGCCTCTCTGAGCTGGCCGAGGTTATCAAGGCCCATGGCCCGGCGGCCGGCTTGCAAATCTGTCATGCCGGTCGGCAACGAGCCTCTGGCAAGCTACCTTTGCTAGCCCCTTCGCCCTTGGCCTGGCCTGATATCGGTATCGTGCCTAAAGAATTGACTAAGGAGGAGATTGCCGAGATAGTGGAGTCGTTCGGGCAGGCTGCGGCCCGAGGAAGGCGGGCCGGCTTCGACCTGGTCGAGATTCACGGTGCCCACGGTTATTTAATAACCGAATTTCTTTCCTCGGATACAAATAAGAGAGAGGATGAATATGGCGGCTCCTTGGATAACCGGATGCGGTTTGCTCTGGAAGTGGTGAGAAGGGTAAGGAAAGCGGTGGGGGAGGGTTTCCCGATTGGTTTTCGGTTGAGCGGCGACGAGTACATTGCCGGTGGGATAACCCTTGATGAGGCCAAAATAACCGCCGCCCGGTTGGAAAAGGCCGGGGTAGATTTGATTCATGTGAGCGCGGGCACCCGGGTTACTAACGAATATCAGATAATCCCCATGTTCCTGCCTCGGGGCTGCAATCTCCACCTGGCTCAGGGGGTCAGGGAGGCGGTCACTGTCCCGGTGGCAGCTGCCGGGGCTATGGGGGACCCCCGTCTGGCGCAAGAAGCGATAAAGGAAGGCAAGGCGGATATCGTCTCTCTGGCCCGGCCGTTGCTGGCTGACCCCCATTTTCCTCGAAAGATAAAGGAGAAGCGACCGAGAGAGATCAGGCCGTGTATAAGATGTAATGATTGCGTCTCCCAAATAAGGCTCTCCAAGAGTCTGCGCTGTACGGTTAACTATGGCGCGGGAAGGGAGGAACGCTTTCGGTTGGTGCCGGTAAGGAAGCCCAAGCAGGTCGCGGTCATCGGCGGTGGGCCGGCTGGCATGGAGGCGGCGCGGGTGGCCTCCTCTCGAGGTCACCGAGTAACCCTGTATGAGAAGGAGAGAGAACTGGGCGGCCACCTCAGCCTGGCCGGGTTTATTGATGAGCTCAAAGAGCTGAGAGAATATTACCTTTATCAATTGGAGAAGCTCGGTGTAACTGTGGTCCTGGGCCAGGAGGTCGACTCCAACCGCCTGGAAGCGGAGAATCCCGATATCATTATCCTGGCTGTGGGGGGCAGTCCGCTAGTCCCGGATATTCCTGGCCTGGATGCTGCTTCGGTGCTTACGGTAACAGAGCTATTAACCTCCCCGGCGGAGTTGGGCGATAAGGTGCTGGTGTTGGGCGGAAACCTGATAGGCTGTGAGGTCGCCTGGGTGTTGGCCGATTTGGGCAAGGAAGTGAGCATACTGGATAGTCAAGGGGAGATACCTTTCGATACCGAGAAAGGAAGCCGGGCGGTGTTTCTCAAGGAGTTTGCCAAGGCCGGTGTTAAGATGCTTCCCGGGCTGAAGTTTAACCGGTATAATGGACAGGGGCTGGAAGTGGTCGATGCCCAAGGTAATACCCGGCTTCTGCCCGCTTCCAACCTGGTCCTGGCCCTGGGATTTGAGCCCGACCGAAATCTTCTCGACGAACTGGATGCCAACGGCCTGGAGTACCGGGCGGTGGGAGATTGCCGCCAGCCAGCCAAGCTTCTGGGCGCCATCCACGACGGCGCTTTGGCCGGCTGGGAGGTCTGAACTTTCGGCTTGACCGAGGCTGGCATAATAAGGTTTATTTGATTTCGAATCGAGACCAAAGTAAGGAGGAGATATGAAGAACTTCACCGTTTTCGATCCTACAACGGTTGCCGAGGCCGTTTCCTTGCTGGCCGAGCATAAGGATGAGATAAAAGTCCTGGCTGGCGGGCAGTCGTTGTTGGTGTTAGTGAAACAGGGTTTGGTGGCCCCTGCCTATTTGCTAAACATAAAGAAGGTCTCTGAACTCAAAGGTATCAACCCCCAACCTGACGGTGGTTTGCGCCTGGGTGCCTTGACCAGCCATAGCGAAGTGCTGAATTCTCCGGTCATTAGGGAGAAATATGCGGTGCTGCCGGAAATGGCCATTAAGGTCGGCTCAGTCCAGATTAGAAATGCGGGTACCCTGGGAGGTAACCTTTCCCACAGTGAGCCCGCGGCCGACCCGCCACCGGTATTTCTAGCCCTGGATGCCAGGGTCAAGGCAGTCGGCCCTAACGGGGAAAGAGAGATCCCGCTAAGCGAGTTCTTCGTTGATTTTTACGAAACGGTCCTGGCTCCGGATGAGCTGTTGACCGAGGTCATCGTGCCACCCATGCCTCAAGGGGCGAAGGGCGCTTATTTCAAATTCGCTCGCAAGAAGGCGGTAGCCTTCGCCATGGTCTCAGTGGCAGCCATCGTCTCTCTTTCCGACGGCAAGATCAATGATGTGCGCTTGGGCCTGGGAGGCGTGGGCCAGACGCCATTGCGGGCCATCGAGGCGGAGGAGGTGCTCAAGGGCAAGCCTCTGGACGAGAAGGTGCTGGCCGAGGCGGCTGGCGCGGTCATGTCTGTGGTCGATCCGGTTTCTGATGTCCACGCCTCGGCTGAATACAAGAAAGAGATGGCTGGAGTTTTTACCAAACGGGCTGTCCGGGAAGCGGCTGCTCGGGCCCGAGGTGATAGATAGAAGGGAGGACCCATGAAGGAAGTGATAACACTGAGGGTAAATAAAGAGGAGTACGAAATTCTGGTGCCCGCTAAGAGAATCCTGGTCCATGCGTTGAGAGATGATTTGGACTTGATTGGGACGAAGATAGGGTGTGAGGAGGGCGCCTGCGGCACGTGCACGGTCTTGATAGATGGCAAGCCGGTCTGTTCCTGTCTGATGTTGGCCCGGGACGCTCAGGGCCACGAGATTACCACCATCGAGGGACTTATGGAGGATGGCAAACTCCATCCCATCCAGCAGGCCTTCATTGATTACGGCGGGTTCCAGTGCGGTTACTGCACCCCGGGTGTAATTCTATCTGCTAAAGGACTGCTGGACGTGAATAAGAATCCCACCGAGGAGGAGATCAGGTTGGCCATTGCCGGCAACCTGTGCCGGTGCACCGGGTACGTCAAGATCGTGGAGTCGATAGCAGCCGCGGCTGAGGTCATGGCCGGAAAAACTTAAAGCTTAAGAGAAAGAGTCATGAGAGGGGAACAAGCGTTGACCTTGGTAGGCAAGAGCATACCCAGGGTCGATGGTTTTGAAAAGGTTACCGGACAAGCCATCTACGGGATGGATTTCAAGCTTCCGGGGATGCTTTGCGCCAAGGTGTTAAGAAGCTCCCATGCCCATGCCCGGATAGTGCGTATAGATACCAGCCCGGCTCGAAGGCTGCCAGGGGTGAGAGCGGTAGTGACCGGGAAGGATGTGCCGCTGAACCTTTACGGCGCGGTCATAAAAGATACCCGGTTCATGGCCTTGGATAAGGTGCGCTATATGGGCGAGGCGGTAGCCGCGGTGGCTGCGCTGGATGAAGAGGTGGCTCAAGAGGCTCTGGCACTGATAGATGTGGAATACCAACCTCTGCCCGCGGTGTTTGACCCCCGGGAGGCCGTGAAACCAGAGGCCCTGCTTATCCACGAGCGGGTCCAGGATTATAGATGTGGCCCGGATGTCTGGCCGGAGCCCGATAGCAACATATGTCAGCATTTGAAGGTGCGCAAGGGAAACATAGAGCATGGGTTTGCCGCGGCCGATTTCGTTTTTGAGGACAACTATTATGATCACCGAGTGCAACACTGCCCCATGGAACCTCATGCGGTGGTGGCCAAGCTGGAACCCTCCGGCCGTATAATCGTCTGGAGTAACACGCAAGCGCCTTCCCGGGAGCGGGCTGGCTTGGCCGAGGCCTTCGGCTTGCCGTTGAGCAAGATTAGAGTGATTGGCACCTACGTGGGCGGCGGGTTCGGCAATAAGACCTTCGTCGTGGTGGAGGCGCTGGCCTGCGCGCTGGCGCTTAAGACCAGGGGCCGGCCGGTGAAGCTGATCCTTACCCGGGAGGAGATATTCTGTTCCACGGTAACCAAGCACCCCTGCTACGTGAGGGTAAAGACCGGGGTAAAGAAGGATGGCACCTTCACCGCCCGGGAGGTTACCGCCATATACGATACCGGCGCTTATAGCGAAAAAGGGGAATGGGTGGCCAGAAACGCAGGCCTAGCTGCGGCCGGCCCATACAAGTTAGCAAACATAAAGATAGACTCCTATTGCGTCTATACCAACAAGGTCTGCTCGGGCCCGTTCCGGGGATTCGGTGATACCCAGGTTACTTGGGCCGGGGAACAACAGGTGGACAAGATCGCCCGGGAGTTGGGCATCGACCCGCTGGCGATAAGGTTGCTAAACGCTGATGAAGAGGGCTCCAAATCGGCCACCGGCGAGGTGCTCAAGAGCGTTGGACTAAAGCAGACATTAGAGCAAGCCACCCATAACCTGGGCTGGACCAGAAACAAACTCGAGCCCTACCAAGGCCTGGGGCTGGCCTGTGTCCACAAGAACACCAACCCGGGCACCAGCTCAGGCGCGCTGGTAATGGTTCATGAGGATGCCACCGCGTCGGTGCTGACCAGCTCAGTAGATTCTGGCCAGGGATGCAAGACGGTCATCGCGCAGATAGCCGCCGAGGAGTTGGGCCTGCCGGTGGAGGCCATCAGCATATCCACGCCGGATACAGATGTAACGCCCTACGACTTCGGGTCGGTGAGCAGCCGGACCACCTTTTATATGGGCAATGCCGTGCTGGAGGCCGCTCGGGAGGCCAGAGATCGGATATTGGAGCTGGCCGGGGACCAGCTGGAGGCCAACCCGGCCGACCTGGAGCTGGCCCATGGCCGCATCTTCGTCAGAGGTAACCCGGAACGGGGGGTGACGCTGTTTGACCTTTTCTTGCCTCACCGCCATTCGGGGATGCGTAAAGGGTACGTGCTGGGCCGGGGGACCTATACCTCGTTGAATGAGAAGCCCCTGGATAGGGAGACCGGGCAGAGCCCCAAGCCGACCGCCTTTTGGATGTACGCCACTCACGCGGCCGAGGCCCGGGTGGACCCGGAGACGGGCGAGGTCACCCTGATAAAGATCGCCGCCGCCCATGACTTGGGCAAGGCGATAAACCCGGCCGGCTGTGATGCCCAGGTGCAGGGCTCTATCGCCTTTGGGGTGGGTAGCACGTTGTATGAAGAGATGGTGCTGGAGGCGGGAAAGGTTGTCAACCCCAATCTCATGGATTATATGCTACCCACATCGTTGGATATGCCTCAACTCTTGCCCTCGGTGGTGGAGGTTGGCCATGAGGACGGCCCTTATGGAGCTAAAGGGCTGGCTGATGCCGCCATCTGCCCGGTCCCGGCAGCCATAGGCAATGCAGTCGCTAATGCTATTGGGGTTTGGATACATGACTCGCCGATAACCCCGGAAAAGGTTCTTAATGCACTGAGGAGCAAGAAAGAGCGGCAACCTAAAGATTAATAAGGCCGGCTGACTGCCAGGCCCGGAGATGAAGTCTGGATGACCAAACTAGCTTATCTATTTCAGCCTCTGCGTATCGGCCCGGTGGAACTGAG
>JAZFTZ010000163.1:0-4624 GCA_036446955.1 Thermodesulfobacteriota bacterium | reverse complement strand
GTGTGGGGGAACCCTTTTCAAAGGGGTCCCCCCACAGAAAGGGGCTTCCTCAAAGTCGGCTATTGACAATGATGGTGGGCTGGTGTTATTAACCATCTGATATTTCAACCTTTGGAAAACCGCGGTCATGGATAGTTCAGTTAGCTTCAACCTGAATGGTATGGAGGTGCAGGTTACGGAGCGGATGAACCGCCGCCTGCTGGATGTGCTGCGGGATGATTTCAACCTCATCGGTGTCAAGGAGGGATGCAGCGAGGGGGTCTGCGGTGCCTGCTCGGTTATCGTCAACGGTGCCCTGGTACAGTCATGTTTGACTCCGCTTAAGCGGGTGCAGGGCGGTAAGGTGCTGACGGTTGAAGGGCTGGGCTCGCCGGAAGCCCCCCACCCTATCCAGGAGGCATTTGTCCAGGCTGGGGCGGTGCAGTGCGGCTTTTGCACGCCCGGCATGGTGCTGGGTACCAGGGTGTTGCTGGCGGGCAACCCCAATCCCAGTCGCGGCGAGGTTGTGGCCGCTCTCAAAGGCCACCTGTGTCGTTGCACCGGCTATGTGAAGATAATCGACGCCGTCCTGTTGGCAGCCCGCTTATTACAAGGCAAGGAGGGAGAGAAGCCGTCGCCGAAGGGGATAATCGGCGCCAGTTTTCCGCGCCCCGAGGGGCTTCTCAAGGCCAGCGGACGGGCCAGGTATGGCGCGGACATCAGGTTTCCAGGTCAGCTGGTTGCCAAGGTAGTGCGCAGCCCTCATCACCACGCTCGCCTTCTTTCCCTGGACTGCTCCGAGGCTGTTAACCTGGAGGGTGTGGTAAAGGTGATAACCGGGCAAGACGTGCCCGGGGTAAACAGTTTTGGACTGGTGGTCAAGGATCAGCCGGTACTGGCCGAGGGTCGAGTACGCTGGCGGGGCGAGCCGGTGGCGCTGGTGGTGGCTAAAGACCAGGCCACGGCAACTAAGGCTGCCGCGCTCATTAAGGTGGAGTATCAACCCCTTCCAGCGCTGCTCACCGCTGAAGAGGCCATTGAGGAAGGGGCGGCCAAGATTCACGATGAGGGAAACTTTATGCCCCTTATAGGGCCTGCCCGCCTGGTGAAGGGTGACATTGAACGAGGCTTTGAAGAATCGTATGTGGTGGTGGAAAACACCTATTTTACCTCTCGGAACGAGCATGCTTACCTAGAGCCCGAGGCTGGATTTGGGTTCCTGGATGAAGACGGCCGGGTGACGGTGCGGTTGGGGACTCAGAGCATTTACGACGACCGGGAGGACATTTGCCGGGTGTTGGGCTTGGCTAGCGATCAGGTCCGGGTCATCCAGGCCACCACCGGAGGTGCCTTCGGCGGCAAGTACGACCCTCATCTGGGTTGTCTGCTTGCCCTGGCCGCCTACCAGGTAAAAAAGCCGGTCAAGATTCAGTACGATCGCAGAGAATCGTTTCTGGCCAGCGTGAAGCGACACCCGTTTCGTATATATTACAAGAGCGGGGCCGGAAAGGACGGCCGGCTGAAAGCCATCCAGGTAGATTATCTGGCCGATACCGGAGCTTACCGTGCTTGTGGCCCGGTAGTGGTCCGGGTGGCGCCTTTGCAGGCCACCGGCCCTTATGATTGTCCCCATGTGCTTATCTCGGGGAAGGCGGTCTATACCAACAACCCGCCCTCCAGTGCCATGAGGGGTTTCGGCACACCCCAATTCCATTTTGCTTTTGAGTCCCAGATGGACCTATTGGCCGACAAGCTGGGAATAGACCCGCTGGAATTCAGGCAGATCAATGCGTTGGATGTCGGCCAGGAGACCGTAACCGGACAGGTGCTCACCGCCGGCCTGGGGCTGAAACCGACCCTGGCTGCCGCGGCTTCCCATTATCGCCAGCTACTATCCTGGAAGAAGCAAGGCGGCCAAGTCGCGCTGAAGCGAGGGGTAGGTCTGGCCTGCACCTGGTTCGGTACCGGCAAGATAGGCCGCAAGGATACTTCGGAGGCATGGGCTGATCTCACCCGGCAGGGAGTCATCTGTTTCTATAGCGGAGCCGCGGACTGCGGCCAGGGACAAACCTCAGCCTTAAGG
This sequence comes from Thermodesulfobacteriota bacterium, assembly GCA_036446955.1. Classification (GTDB taxonomy): domain Bacteria; phylum Desulfobacterota; class JAZFTZ01; order JAZFTZ01; family JAZFTZ01; genus JAZFTZ01. The sequence continues at coordinate 2,562 of JAZFTZ010000163.1, read as the reverse complement.
CAGATAGCGGCTGCTGAGTTGGGTCTTCCTTTCTCAAGCGTTGGTCTTGTCCAGGCCGATACCGCGTTGACCCCCAATGCCCAGTCCACGGTATCCAGCCGTATCCTGTACACCTCGGGTAAGGCCATCCGACACGCGGCCCAGGAGCTGAAATCGCTGCTTGTCAAACATGCGGCCCGAATCATGGAGGAAAGCGAAACCGGCTTGCAAATTGAGGACGGTTTTATTCAAGCTCCGTCGGGGAGGAGGCTTACCTTTATCGAGTTAGCCTCCATATTAAATGAGGAGGGGATATCCTTGCGGGGCGTGGGAAAGTATTCCTCGACCTCCACCCTGGACACTAAGACCGGTAAGGGAGCTCCTTACCCGACCTGGTGCTGGGGCACCCATGTGGTTGCCCTGGAAGTCAACACCCAGACCGGGCAGGTAAGGCTTGAGAGAGTGGTCGCCGTCCATGATGTGGGCAAGGCCATCAATCCTATGAATATCGAAGGTCAGATCGAGGGGGGTATCGCCATGGGTCTGGGCTTTGCCCTTAAAGAGAGATTTGTTGCCGGGCAGACCCGAAAGCTTTCCGATTACCACCTGCCTACCATGGATGATATGCCGGAGATAATATCCATCCTGGTTGAAGAGGAGGAGCCAAGCGGGCCCTTCGGTGCCAAAGGCGTGGGTGAACCCTCGCTGCTGCCTCTGGCCCCGGCTATAGCCAATGCCATTGAGGATGCCTGCGGGATAAGGCCGAGGGAACTTCCGGCAACAGCGGAGATTATCCGCTCCCTCTTATCTGAGACGACCGGGCATAAATATACTAGCGGAGCCTTTTGTGAGTCTACCGAAGTTTGAGCTGGTTCAACCAAAAACCCTGACCGAGGCCATCTCTTTCCTTAAAGAAAAAGGGAGCGAAACCCAGCTGATGGCCGGGGGCACCGACCTTTTGGTGCGAATGAAGCAGAGGCTGGAGCGACCCTCTTATCTACTCGACCTCAAAAATATCCCGGGCCTGGATTCTATTGCCGAGAATGAGGCTGGCGGTTTGACGATAGGCGCGCTGGCCAGCTTAAACTCAGTCGCCCACTTCCCGGTAATCAGGCAGAGGTTCCCGGCATTAGCCGATGCGACTCATCACGTGGCCGCGTCCCAGCTTAGAAATCGAGCCACTATCGGGGGGAATGTGTGTCTGGAAAGCCGCTGCTGGTATTACAACCAGGCTTACACCTGGCGGCTCTCTCGTCCCTTCTGTTTCAAGATGGGGGGCGATTGCTGCCATGTGGTCAAGCGGGGGGAAGAATGCTACTCGCTGTTTTGCGCGGATACCCCTCCGGTCCTGGTCGCGCTGGGGGCCAGGGTCAAAGTAAATTCAAGTGACGGGGAACAACTGCTGCCCTTAAAGGAGATTTACACCGGTGACGGCAAGGAGATAACCACTCTCTCTCGCGCCCAAGTAATAAGCGAGATAGAGATTCCCCGACCGCCTGCTAAAAGCGGCATGGCTTATGTAAGATTCGCAGTTAGAAGCGCACTGGATTTTCCCATGGTGGGGGTGGCGGCTTATTTAAAGTTGGGCGAGGATGACCTCTGTGAGGAGGCGAAAATAGTCTTTACCGGGGTCGTTTCCGGGCCGGCCGAGGCAGGCCAATCCGCGGCTTCCATGGTAGGACATGAGCTTTCTCTCGCGACTATCGCCGATGCGGCCGGAGAAGTGGTAAAGGAGATAAAGTTGTTCGCCAATATAGGCTGCACAGTGGGCTACCGTAGAAAATTGATGCCGACCGTGGCCGCGCAGGCGCTTTCGCTGGCCTGGGAAAGGGCCAGGGGAGAGCCAACAAAAGGCTAGAATATTAAGGTAACCGATGAAACGATTGTTAGAACTGAAAGTAAATGGTGAAAGTTACCAGACCTGGGTGGCGGATCACAAGACCTTACTGGATGTGCTTCGAGATACGCTTGCCCTTACCGGGACCAAGAAGAGTTGTGACCAGGGCGAATGTGGTTCCTGCACGGTCATCTTGAACGGCAAGCCGGTGCTCTCCTGCCTGGTTCTCGCCCGGGAGGCTGAGGGCAAGGAAATCCTTACCATCGAGGGGCTGGCTCAAGCCGGACAGGTCCACCCGCTGCAAAAGGCGTTTGTGGATCTGGGCGCTATCCAATGCGGGTACTGCACCCCGGGTATGATCATGACCGCCAAGGCTTTATTGGACCGAGATCCCCGGCCCAACGAGCACGAAATAAAAGAGGTGCTGGCCGGTAACCTCTGCCGCTGCGGCTGTTACCCAAAGATCGTCGAAGCGATCAAGGCCGCGGCCCAGTCTGGGGAGGAAACTTTTTCTCTGGGGAAAACCTTTGCGGGGGGACCCCTTTAAAAAGGGTTGCCCCCCGCACCCCCCGCCTAAATTTTAAGCGAGGCGTGTCGTGGCGTTCGATTTAGCCGAGCAGCAGAGTTGGTGAATGTTTGAGGTCGTTTTAAGTGTCTCCCCCCGATAATAATCGGGGGAGAGACAATTAAAACCAGCCCAGGTTCTACCGAACCGTCTGTTGGCTCGACAATACGCCGAAAGGCCT
>JAZFTZ010000162.1:0-8327 GCA_036446955.1 Thermodesulfobacteriota bacterium | reverse complement strand
GGCAGGAATATCTTCCAGTCTGATTGCCCGGTGGGTATGATTCGGGCGGTACGGTTGATCGTGCACGAAAAGGCCGCTGTCAAAGAGGCCTATGATCTGTATACCTCCATTAAAGAAGGTCAGCTAAGTTAGCTAGCGGCGGCGGAACCCAGCCAAAAGGAGAGGGAAAGAGACCATGCGGGTGGCGATGTACTACAACAATGAGGATGTAAGATTGGAGGAGATGCCAGTCCCGCAAATAGGCCCGGGCGAGCTTTTGGTGAAGGTAATAGCCAGCGGTATTTGCGGCAGTGACGTAATGGAATGGTACCGCATCAAGAAGGCGCCCCTGGTGCTCGGCCATGAGATCAGCGGAGAGATTGTCGAGGTCGGCGAGGGGGTGAGCCGGTACAAAATCGGCGATAGGGTCTTTGTCTCCCACCATGTTCCCTGCAATACCTGCCGATATTGCCTGCGCGGCTATCATACCGTGTGTGATACATTGCTCAGCACCAATTTTGACCCCGGGGGATTCGCTGAATATCTGCGCGTGCCCGGCATTAACGTTGACCGGGGCGTGTTTCTCCTACCCGACGAGGTATCCTTTGAGCAAGGCGTATTTATTGAGCCGTTGGCCTGTGTGGTGCGGGGACAGAGGCTGGCGGGACTTAGCCTCGGTGACAGCGTGCTGGTTATCGGCAGCGGTATCTCCGGCCTGCTACACGTGGCCCTGGCACGCGCGCTGGGAGCAGGACGGGTGATTGCCACAGATATAAATGAATATTGGCTGAAGGCAGCCATAAACTTTGGCGCCGATGCGGTGATACACGCTGAGGAAGATGTGCCCGCCCGCTTAAGCCAGCTGAACGATGGCCGGCCTGCTGATCTGGTTGTCGTTTGTACCTCCGTCGTTTCCGCCTTGGCTCAAGCATTGCGCTCGGTGGATCGGGGTGGGACGGTGCTGTTCTTTGCACCCACAGACCCTGGTGCCGAGCTTCCTATCCCGGTCAATGACCTGTGGCGCAAGGGAGTAACATTGCTCCCCTCCTACGGCGGGAGCCCATTGGACATCACCATAGCCATAGAACATATCCGGGCGGCTAACCTGCCGCTGCAGGAGATGATCACGCATAGGTTGGGTCTGGCAGACACACCTCTGGGCTTCCAATTGGTAGCCAATGCGAAGGAATCCATCAAGGTGATTATTGAGCCGCACAAGTAAAGTTTAGGGGAACCTTTTGAAAAGGATTCCCCCTTCATACCCGCTTGCCAAACTTTCTGGACTAAGCTTCAATCGGCCGGGCCGCTTCAAGCGAATTATCCTGGTTAAGGGAGTTGCCTCGCCCCCGCCTGGGACAAGAGGTATTCATCAGTCAAAAATTCTTAAATGCCAAGGACAAGGTCTGGGGCTATTTGGGGGAGGAGCATCCGGTTATTGAATGACCTGGGGCCACCCAGCCCGGGTTTCCCTACCTCATTTCCTTGCTGATCATTCCTTTGTGCCAGCCCATAAATTTTCGGTCCGCGGCCACAAACACCCGGTTCAGGGAATAGCCCACGGCCGCCAGGGAGAAGGTTCCCGCGTACATCTCCGGGACCCGGAAGGTGCGCTCTGAGTCCAGGATAAAAAAGCCGATACCATTCCTGCCGGCTATCATTTCCGAGATAACCGTTAGAATAAGAGCAACGGCCAGGGCAATCCTCATGCCGGTGACTATACTGGGCGAGGCCGCGGGAATAATAATCTTCCTTAGTATCTCTTTCTGCGTTGAACCGAAGGTTCGAGCGGTATCCACCACCACCCGGTCCACCCCTCGCACGCCGTCAATGGTGTTAACCAGAATTGGCCAGAAACAGGCCCAGCCAATGATGAATATCTTCATCTGGTCTCCAATTCCCAGAAGCAGGATGATCATCGGTATGATTGCCGGGGAGGGTACGGGGCGGGCCAATTCTGTCAAGGGTTCAGTCAGATTGAAGGCGGTTCTACTCCAGCCGATGACTATACCCAGTCCGATGGCCAGAAAAGCGGCGATAAAGTAACCGGTAAAGGTACGGTAGAGGCTGTGGGCGTAGTGCAGAGGTAATTCGCCGGTTATGATGATATCGTAAAGCGCCCGAAATATCTTGCTTACCGGGGGTATATATATGGGATGCACGATCTCGTAGACCGAGAGTCCCTGCCAGAGCAGAAGCAGCAGACCTATGAGCAAGACGCCGCTTAGCTTGGTGTCTCTTATATAGAAAACCGTCTTTTTCAACTGAGACGGGGGTCTCTTCACCGCCAGGGTCATAACATCTCCCCGGGCTGCTTCTTTGCCATCCGGATTAGACTTCATGAGTCTTCCCCGCGTCTTCTTGAATAATCATCTTATGAATCTTGGTTCGATAACTTAAGAACACCTCGCAATTCCGGGTCTCTAACTGAGTCCTTGGCCGAGGTATATCCACCGTGACGTCATCCATTATGACTGAGGGGCGATCTCTCAGGACCAATACCCGATCGGAAAGGTAGATGCTCTCGTCGATATCATGGGTGACGAACAGGATGGTCTGCTGGAACTTCTCCCAGATGCCCAACAGGGTGTCTTCAAGTTCGGCTCTGGTTTGAGCGTCCACCGAGGCGAAGGGTTCATCCATGACCAGAATAGAGGGTTCGCAAGCCAGCGCCCGGGCAATGGCTACCCGTTGCTGCATGCCTCCGGAGAGCTGCCAGGGATAATGGTCAGCGAACCCTGACAGGCCCACCGCCTCCAGGTACTTCTCTGCCCGGGGGAGGATGTCGCCTCTGGGAATTTTTTGCCGCTTTAGCTCCATGCCGTAGCAGACGTTTTCGATTACATTTCGCCAAGGCAAAAGGGAGCGGCTGTAGTCTTGGAACAACAGGACCAACCCTTCCGGTGGGCCGGACACTATCTTTCCCTGCACGGCTATATTCCCCGCGGAAGGCGTGAGTAACCCGGCGATAATCATCAACAGGGTGGTCTTGCCGCAGCCAGACGGGCCCACTATGGATACGAACTCTCGTTGCTTAATCTTGAAGTCGAGACGTTCGATAGCCAGGGTTGAAAGCAGTTCTCCTTTGAATTCCTTGGATATGTCTTGAACCACCAGTACGTTCATTGTCTTTGCTCTCTCGGCCCTTGCCAGCGGATAACCTGTTAGCTATACTTGAATTTACAATTAATCACAAAAAATGATTTATATCAACTTCGTTAGCCAGCTAAAGATACTCTTTTGTTTGGACAGTTTCAAGCTCCAATTTGAGCTAATATCGCTCCCAGAATGACCATTCCTCCCCCCAGGGCTTGCAGCGGACTTATCAGCTCGGAAAAGAAGGCCAAGCCAATTATGGAGGCCACTACTGGCTCCACCGTGGTCAGGATGCTGGCCCGGCTGGCCTCCACGCTCCTCAGGCCCTTAACATACAAGGCATAAGCAGCCAGGGTGTGAACCGTTCCCGTTAACAGGAGCAAGGCCCCCACCCCAGGCGTCAGCGGAAGATCTTTTAGGCTGGGCGCGGCGATAAAAGCGAGAAAAAATGTGCCGAAGCCCAGGGCGTAAACCAGCACGGTCCAGTGAGAGTACTTCCTCATGGCCATTTTGCCGAAGATGCTGAACAGGGCGTAGGCCAGCCCGGCAGCTAGCCCGGTGCCGATGCCAACCAGCGACATCTTTAATACCTTTGGGTTGTAGACCTCCACTAAAAGAGCCAAACCGATCAGAGAGCAAACCAAGGCCATGACCTTCAGCTTAGCCAGAGGTTCTTTGAACGCCAGCCGGCTTATTACCGTAACGAATACCGGCGCGCTATAAAGCAGGAATACCGCGGTGATGATAGTGGTTACATGAATAGTATACAGGAAGAAGAGGTTGAATAAGCCGATACCTACCAGCCCGTATAGGGCCATCAGAGGCAGGTCCCGGGCTGAGACCTTTAGGTAGACCTTGTTTTTATATGCCAGTATAATTAGGATGATGAAAAAAGCCAGTGCCGGACGCAGCAGGGCTACCGACAAGACGGGCGCGTTTAATGCGTAAAGGGCCTTGGCCAGGGGAGCAAAGCTGCCCCATATGATCCCGGCGCCGAGCACATATAAATAGCCGGTTTTGGTATCGCGTCGACTCACTGTGAAACTCCTGGAGCCGATTCTAATAGAAAGGGCTGGTAGGAGCAAATATAAATTGGATGACCACCATGGCAAAGATCAAGCTGGTTCATACTGCTGACCTCCACCTGGGCGCGCCGCTGACTGTTTTCGGCGATTACGCTGAAACCCGCCAGCAGGACTTTTGGGATACCTTCGACCGAATTGTTAAGCTATCTGCTTCTTGGGGCGCAGATTTTCTTTTACTGGCCGGCGACCTTTTCAACTCCAATCAGGTAACCCCCGCGTTGGCCGCCAGGGTGGGCAGGGCATTCGAAGAGTTGCATGACCAGGGAGTTACCGCGGTGGTCATTCCTGGCACCCACGACCATCTGCAGGGCCAGCAGAGCGTCTATCGCCGCTTTCCCTTTGAACCGGCCGTTGTACTTGACCAGCCTGAAGTGATGGAGCCGGTTCCCGCCCCGGTAAGAGGAGAGGAGGTTTATCTCTACGGTTTTGCCTACCAACATGGCCGCTCCGAGCAGGCGCTGGCTTCTATGAAACGGAGGGATATGCCCGGGTTCCATATAGGTTTGCTTCACTGCTCGGTGGTGCAGTCTCCAACCTGGCAGCCTGAACCCAAGGACCTGCCTCTATCGGAGCGGGATTTGTTCGACTTGGAGCTCGATTATCTGGCCTTAGGTCATTACCACAATTATCATGAGTTTAACCAGCAGGGCATGGTTCGAGCCTGTTATCCAGGTAGCCCGGAAGGCACATGTTTCGATGAGAAAGGGGATAGGTACGTGGCGCTGGTGGAGCTGGATGCTGATTTGGTGACCGTCAGGCCCCAGACGGTCAACTCCAAACTGGTCAAGGAAAGGGCTTTTGACCTGACCGGCATGGATACGGGCAGGGAAATCGCCCAATTGCTGACGGAGGAGGCTGATGCGCAGGTTATCTTACGGGCCATTCTTCGCGGCTGCCTGGAAGGCCCGGTGGATAAGAACTTCTTGTTGGCAAGCTTAGAGGGCCAGTTCGCCCACCTGGAAATATGCGATGATGAAACCACCTTGTATGAACCTTTCATTTTGGAAAAGTTAAGGAAAGAAAAAAGCGTTCGTGGATTTTTTATCGATCGTATCTTAGCCAGAATGGAAGGCAGTGCAAATCCGGACCTTCGTCAACAATGTCAGCAGGCTATAAAAGAGGTGCTGGCCAGGTTTGCCGGGATTACTGGAAATGTGGATAAAAGAGGTCGAGCTTAACGGTTTCGGAAAATTCGAGCATTTAACCCTGGAGTTTGCTCCCGGTTTCAACCTCATCCTGGGAGAAAATGAAGCGGGGAAGACCACTATTGTCAAGGCCATTTTTGGAATCTTGTTTGGCTTACCCGCTGATAAGTTTCGTCCCTGGCAAGGGGATGGTCCTTATACTGGTCGGCTCAAACTGATCGATGGGGACCAGACGACTTGCATTGAGAGGAACTTTGCCACTAACCGGGTGCAATTACAGCAGGGTGAACAAACTTTATTATCCGGAACAGTAACCCCCAAGGGCCGCAGCAGTACTAAAGACGCTTATCGGGAAAGGCTGGAAGAGTTGCTGGGCTTCTGCCAGGAGGAGCTTTTCCGTCGAAGCGTCCTGGTCAATCAGATGGAACTGGCCGCTTGGGACTTCTCCAGCGGCCAAACCACACATAAACGCGACCAGGAAAAGGAGGCGGTCAATCTTATCAAAGAGGCCATCTCCGGCTTCGAGAACGCCGATTGCCAGCAGGTATTGAGGCTCCTCGAGGATGATTATTACTCCCTCACCAAATTTCACCTGGCCGGGACTCCCGGTGGCGATAAAACCCATGACCGCCAACTGGAGACAGTCCAATCAAGATTGGCCAAGCTAAGGGAGCGGCTTGAGGGTGCCCAGCAGGCGGCTCAACAACTGACCCGACTGGCTGATAAGGCTGACCGGCTGCGCCTGGAGCTGGACGGGGCCGATAAAGAAAATGGGGAGAAAAAGGTTCTGCTGGATGAAGTGCGTCGTTTTCAAGCTCTTCGAGAAACGGAGATGAGGCTTAAGGCCGACCATAGTCGCCTAGAGGAAGAGAGGGCTAAACGGGAAGAGATCCTCAAGAGATTGGAGGAAAATAATAAGCGGCTCGCCCCTCTTGAGCGCTACAGCCAGCTTGGGCCTGAAATAGTGGCTGAGCTTTCCAATTATCGGCCTCAGGCAGCCGAATTGACTGAGAAGGAAAGAGAGATCGAACAAATCGATGATGCCAGGAAGAATCTGGCCCGGCCCTCTGTGGGAGGTTTGGTCGCCGCGGTGGCAGGTATTTTCCTTATAGTTGCCGGTCTATTTTTGTTCATCCCTAGTGGGCGGTGGGCCCTCTCTGTTCTGGCTGGGCTGGCCTTGTTGGCCACTGTCTCCAGATTTCTTTTGCTCCGGGGAAAGGCCAAACGAAGCGAAGCCGGATTCACAGGCAGGCAATCAGCGCTTAAGCAGGATGTCGGCCGTATCAAGGCCAGATTTTCCGGCCTGCAGCAGGCCCTGTCTGGGGCAGATCTCTCCTCCAGATTTGACCAGGTCGAAGATATGCTGGCTGATTACCGGAATTATCAGCAACTCAGGCAAGAGAAAGCCATTCTTTGCGAACGATTGGCTGAGCGGATGACCGCCCCGAGGCTGGACGCGGAGCTGGCTGAGGTGAAAGCTGAGCTGGGCGCGTTGGGGACGAAAATAGACCGCCTGAAAGACAGCCTTCCTTTTTTGGTCGAGTATTCTGCCGAGGATATAGTTAGACTTTCTCAACAGCAAAAAGAGCTGGCAAACAAGGTCTCTGCCCTGGGAAAGGAACTCAAAAACGCGGAATCATCCCTTATGCAGGCCCGGCTTTATGCCGAAACCCCTCAATCGCTGGTTGAGGAAATAGCGGTTCTGGAAGCTCGGCAGGCAAGCTTGGCCAGAAAAAAGGGGGCCCTGGCGCTGGGAATAACTACCTTAAGGGAATGTTTGGAGGAGTACCGCAGTGGGTTTATGGTTCGCTTCTCTCAGGAGATAGCTCAGTACATGGCTACTGTTACCGGGGAGAGGTACCAAGAGGTGAGCCTGGATGAAGAGTTCTCTTTGAAGGTTAAAACTCCGGAGGGCTATTGGGCCGAGCTCGATCAGTTAAGCCAGGGCACCCAGGACCAGGTCTACTTTGCCGTACGTTTGGCGTTAAGTCAGTTTCTGTCCGGGAAAAAGAACCTGCCCTTCATTTTAGACGACCCGTTTCATAACTTCGATGTCAACCGGCTGAGCCGGGCGATGGAGCTGGTCAAGGTAATCTCGTCGACTCGCCAGATAATAGTATGCAGCCACAGGGAAGAGTATAGTAAATGGGCCGGTGATGCTTTGGTCAATCGACTATAGATGTCAAAGGGGAGAAGTGTTTGAAAGTCCATTCAGCAAGCGCGCGGACATTTGCCCGGGTGGATGGCCCTGAATGTCATGACCCATGACCGTCCCTATCGCCGGGCCATCTCCTTTTCCAAGGCTCGAGAGGAGATCATCGCCTGCTCAGGCCAGCAATTCGACCCTGAAGTGGTCAAGGTCTTCCTCTCTATCCCTGAGGAGGAATGGGCCCAGTTGCTGACCTAGCCGGTTTAGCCCTTCCAGTCCGGTCAGCTCTTGTGTACTCTTAATTATTGCCCCTGCGATTATCGTTCTGGGATTTGATTTGGTGAGAGCAAAAGGGCAGGGCAGGCTTGCCAGCTGAAAGCGGCAGCCCCGAAGATGAAGAGTCATCTTTTTTTCAACTCGGCCCCAGTTCAGTCAAAAAAGTTGGCGGAAGTGCATGGGAATCGAACCCACCCCAGGCCTTGCTCAGGCCCGACACTGGATTTGAAGTCCAGGAGGCTCACCAGAACCTGCGCACTTCCACCTGACTAGATTGATAAACGAGCCTGGGGTGGCTGTCAAGCTTATTTCGCTGCGGTGGCGTGGGGGAAACCCTTTTAAAGGGTTTCCCCTAGAGAAGGTTTCCCAAATAGAAGTGATAACAATATTCCTTGACAGGTTTTGGCGCTTATGTTAGTTTCCGGCCACGTGGACTTGTTCTATAAGCCCTAGTTATTGTTTTACTTTCGCCAGGGCCTTCCTCTGGCGCTGCTAAGGAGGGGGAAGATGGATTTTGCTTTAACTGAGGAGCAACTGGCCATCAGGGATATGGCCCGGGAATTCGCCCAAAAGGAGATTGCCCCCACGGTGGATGCCGAC
>JAZFTZ010000161.1:0-4843 GCA_036446955.1 Thermodesulfobacteriota bacterium | reverse complement strand
GGTGGTCAACAAGTTGCGGGGCACATTGAGCTGCGCGGCGGTAAAGGCCCCGGGCTTCGGCGATCGTCGCAAGGCCATGTTGGAGGACATTGCCACTCTCACTGGTGGCCAGCTCATCGCCGAAGAGCTGGGTATTAAGCTGGAGAATATAAGCCTGCAGGATTTAGGACGGTGCAAGCGGGTAACCATAGACAAGGAAAATACCACTGTTGTAGATGGTGCCGGCAGTAAATCAGCACTGGAGGGCCGGGTAAAGCAGATTCGCACCCAGATAGAGGACAGCACCTCGGACTATGACCGGGAGAAACTCCAGGAACGGCTGGCCAAGCTGATCGGCGGCGTGGCGGTTATCAATGTGGGCGCGGCTACTGAAACCGAGATGAAAGAACGCAAAGCCAGGGTGGAGGATGCTTTGAACGCCACCCGGGCGGCGGTCGAGGAAGGCATTGTGGCCGGTGGCGGAGTGGCTCTGTTGCGCTGCTTGCCGGCGTTGAACAAGTTGAAGCTGCCGGGTGACCAGGAGTTCGGAATAAATATACTCAAACGAGCCTTGGAAGAGCCCATCCGTCAGATAGCGCAAAATGCAGGTTTTGAAGGCGCTGTCGTAGTGGAAAAGGTTAAAAGCAAAACTGGGGCGTACGGGTTAGATGCCCAGAAAGAGGAGTACTGTAACCTGATTGACGCCGGTGTTATTGACCCTACTAAAGTGGTGCGAACCGCTTTGCAAAATGCCGCCAGCGTTGCTTCTTTACTGCTCACCACCGAGGCACTCGTTGCCGAGAAGCCCAGGGAAGAGGAGAAACACCCGCCTATGCCGCCAGGAGGGGGCATGGGGGGCATGTATTAATACAGTCCGGTAGGTCTTAAGCCTCCGCCCCAAAAGGGCGGAGGCTTTTTTTCTGTACCAGCCTCCAGGGACGTTTTGGCTTTGCGCGGCTGAGGGTCTGGATAGACTCTCTAACAAGGGCTTGTCCCTGGCGGCAAGTCCAGCAAATAGGGTGGCAATTAGGCTCCTTTATGTTAAGATTTAAAAAAGGGGGCCTTCAAGCGAGGCAGCTATGATCAGCGAAGTGGAAGCCAGGATAGCCCAGCAGTGGCGGGAAATTGCCGATTGGTTCGAGCATCACCGGCAGGACTCGGCCGTCCCCCTTTATACCTCGGTGGATATAAGGCATTCCGGGTTTAAGGCCTGCATAGTGGATACCAATATTTTTCCTTCCGGCTTCAACAACCTATGCCAGAGGTGTTTCGTGAGCGGGCCTGACCTGTTTCGCCGCTACATAACCGAAAAGTTCGGCTCGCTCGAGCGTATCTTGATTGTCCCGGAAAGCTACACCCGCAACCTCCCTTATTTCTCCAGCCTGGCCCGCATTTGTCAGTTGCTTAAGAAGGCAGGCTACCAGGTGGTGGTGGGCTCCATCTCCCCCCGGCTTCCCCGCGACCCCTACCAACTCGATTTACCCTCGGGAGAGGGTCTGACCATCTACCAGGCCCGCCGCCGGGGGGCTGAGCTAACTGCAGGTGAGCTCAGGCCCGAGCTGATAATTTTGAATAACGACTTAAGTGAAGGCGTGCCAGAGATATTGCAAGGGCTTGAGACCCCGCTGGCCCCGCCCCTGGAGATGGGCTGGTATCGGCGGCGTAAGAGCGACCATTTCGCTATTCACCACCGGCTTATGGAGGAGTTCTGCTCGGTTATAGATTACGACCCCTGGCGTCTGGTGCCGTACACCGACAAGGAAAGCGGCATCGACTTCAAGACAAAAGAGGGCCTGGAGCGAATGGCCGAGAAGGTGGAAGCGATGCTGGATAAGATAAAGGAGAGGTATCGCCAGTACGACATCCAGGAGGAGCCTTACGTATTTATCAAGAACAACGCCGGCACCTTCGGCATGGCTATTACAACGGTAACCAGGGGCGAGCAGGTGGCCAATCTGACCCACAAAGAGCGGACCAAGATGCAGAAAGGCAAGGGAGGCGTTCCGGTGGACGAGGTTATCATTCAGGAAGGAGTGCCCACCCGCGACCTGTTCGGAAAATGCTACGTCGAACCGGTTATCTATCTCATGGGTGGCCAGGTGGTGGGCGGCTTCCTCAGGGAGAACTGCCGGGTCTCCCCCCGGGACAATTTCAATAGCCTGGGAATGACCTTCACCCGGCCCTGCCTCCACGGCCTAGAGGATGACGAGGACACCAAGCGCTGCCAGCGGGTGGCCCAGCCTGACTATTTCCCTATGATATACGACATCCTCTCTCGCATCGCCGGTTTGGCTGTCGGCTACGAGATTAAGGCCATCAAAGGGGAGGTTATTCCTTAATAATTTTGCCTGTCAGGAGAATTGTCTGGCGGGTTTTCCCAGACCCAGGTTGGTTCAGGTTCCTGTCAAGATAACAAGCCTATGACCCCTTCCCTGAAATTAGGGTTCGTTATGGACCCCATAAGTCAGATCATCCTGGATAAGGATACCACCTTCGTCTTGCTGCTGGAGGCGCAGGCCCGGGGCCACCTGAATTTTTATATGGAGCTAAAAGACCTGTATGTCCGGGATGGTATCCCCTTAGCTGATATGGCGCAAGTTAAGGTCAAGCGGGCCAGGGACTTTTATTCTTTGGGCGAGAGGTCAACTCGCCCACTGGCTGAGTTGGATGCGGTGCTGATGAGGAAGGACCCACCCTTCACCCTGGATTATATCTTTGCCACCTATATGTTGAGCCTTATACCCCCGAAGACCTTCGTCATTAACGATCCCAAGGGGCTGAGAGAGGCCAACGAGAAGATGTATATCTTGAATTTCCCGCAGGCCATACCACCCACCATCGTTACCAAGAATATCGCCCGGGCCAAATCCTTCCTCGATGAGGTAGGGGGCGAGATGATTCTCAAGCCTCTTTTCGGCTGCGGCGGGTACAGCGTGTTTTATACTTATAAGGATGACAAAAATCTTAATGCCCTGCTGGAGCTAATGACCAAAGAAGGCACCGAGTTTATCATGGCGCAAAAATACCTGCCCGAGATCAGGGAGGGGGATAAACGTATCATAGTGCTTGACGGCCAGCCCCTGGGTGCGACCCTACGGGTGCCTAAACCTGATGAGCTTAGAGGAAACATCCACGTAGGCGGCGAATGTCATAAAGTCGAGCTTAGCGAGCGAGACCTCTTCCTCTGCCAGAGCATCTCGGCCAGACTGAGGCGGGATGGCCTCTATTTCGTCGGTTTGGATGTTATCGGCGATTATATAACCGAGATTAACGTCACCAGCCCTACCGGTATTCAGGAGATCGACCGACTAAATGACACCTGCCTGGAAGCCCAGGTGATTGACTTTGTCGAGCAAAAAGTGGCTGAGACGCGGGCCGGTGGCTAAACGTTGGGTTAGGGGGAACCCTTTAAAAAGGGTTGCCCCCAGAGAAGGTTTTTCCCACAACGCTTGACAATGGGGCGAGGCTAAAATAGATTGAAACGCGTGCTGACCTTATAGTTAATTTAACTGGATTGAGGTTTGGCAACTTTCGGTTCTTTAGGGGGCTGGCCTAAAGCGCGACCAGCACCTGGCTTAAAATACTCACTTAGCAGGAGGTGAGCGATGAAGAAAAAGATGGTTTTGGTATTGGCTGTTATGCTTCTTTTCTGGGCTCAGGGTCTGGGCCAGGGGTTTGCCGCTGATAAGTTAAGGCTGGGCACCGGCGTGAAGCTCATTTTCCGAATGGACATCGTGCCCTTGGCCGCCGAGGAGCATGGTATCTGGAAGAGACACGGCCTTGATGTGGATTGGCGAGCCTTCAGGGGCACTACCACGATGATTAAAGGGATGCTGGCTGGCTCTATAGACCTGGGCGTAGGGCAGGCGGCCACCTATTTGCAGGCGCTTCATCGCGGGGTGCCGTTGATAGCCATTTCGGATTACTATTTTGCACCTGATTTCGCCTTCTATGTCCGCAACACAAGTCGCCTCCGCCGTCCCCAGGACTTGAAGGGTACCAGCATATCGGTAACCCGTCTTGGCGGTGGCACGCATGCCTTTGGCCGGATAGTGGCGAGGAAATTGGGATTGGAGGGGCAGGTGCAGTTCATCTCCGGCGGCGGCGGCCAGGCCAAGGTGGCGCTGGTTCAAGCCGGCAAGGCGGATGTGGTGGTTACCAGCCCGGATAGAATGGTAGAACTTGTAATAAAGGGGCAGTTCAGGGTCTTGTTAAAGGTGGCCGATTATCTCCCCAAGCCTTGGGCCAGCACCATCGTCTTCGCCCAGCGGGATTTCGTCAAGTCCAAGCCTGATGTTACCCAGCGGGGAGTGAGAGCTATTCTGGAGGCAAACAAGTTTGTTCTAAACAACCCGGACTGGGCCATCGCCAAGTGGCGCGAAGTTTCCCGCCAGTCAGAGGAAGCGGCCCGGATACTTTACAAGGACATCCAGAGGTACTTGAGCCGGGATGGAAAACTTTCCCCAAAGGGGTTCGAGAATGTGAATCGGTTTCTGCTGGATTACAAAGTGGTCCGCAAGCCCAGGCAGCTGGCCATCGAGAAGCTATATACAGACCGGTTCACCAAATAGGGATAATGAACAGGTGGGCGAAGCCCATATATATTGAAAAAGCTCTGACTCATCTTTTTGATTTAACCACCCTGCCGGCCCTGATGCCGGTCGTTTCTCCCTGGCTTACCGCGAGCTGACCATTCACAATAACGTAATGGATGCCCTGAGGGTGGGAGAAGGGCGAGGCATAGGTGGCGGTGTCCTTAATTTGGTCCGGATCGAAGACCACCAGGTCGGCTTTGTAACCCTCTTTTATCAAGCCCCGGTCCTGGATATTTAAGACACGGCACGGGTCCCAGGTCATCTTTCTT
>JAZFTZ010000160.1:0-17063 GCA_036446955.1 Thermodesulfobacteriota bacterium | reverse complement strand
ACGGCCTCGATTTTAATTTGTTCCCCATCTCCGATCCTCAACCTGCGAAAACCCTCACCGCCGCCTCTGGTCTTAAAGACTGTTTGAGTAATTAAGAAACCGAGCCAGCCTTTCAGGGGAAGATACTGGTCCATACACGCGTAAGCCATAAGGATAGACAGGTCATCTTTTGCGCTACCAAGTTTGGTTTTGGGCCATTTATGGGGAAACAGTCCGTACTTCTGCCACAGCCCCTGGGTCGCCTTGCGATATTCCTTGTCCAGGTCCTGCCAATTCACCCAGGGCGGGTTGCCCACCACAAAATCGAATTTCCCCACGAATATGGGGGCAAAGGCGTTCTTAAGCAGCCGGGGCCAGAGGCCGTTGTTGCCCTGCCTGGCCAGGGAAATCACTCTGGCGTAAAGCTCAGAAAGCATCGATTCGGTGGCCTTCTTTTCCACCCCCAGGGCAGGAACCGCCCGGCGCAAAAAAACCTCCTCGCTGCACTCAGTGCGGGCGCATTCTTCCAGCAACGCGGTCAGCTTTTCCATCGCCGCGTTATCAATTATTTCCTCCGGGATGACGAAATCGCCAACTACGGTGCGCAGCCGGTAGCCGGTGCCGAACAGCTCAGCATGTTGCCCGGGGGTCAATATCGAGTCGCACCGGTATACCGGTATCTCGATGGGCCTCTTATGGCGAACGAGGTCGCCCAGGGCCAGCCAGTAGTTGGTGCGAGCGGCAATGACGGCCAGGGGATTGAGGTCAAAACCAACCACATTGTTGAGGATTTTATCAGCCAATATCCGCCCCGGTATCCTCTCTTCGTGGGCATATTTCCGTATCCTTTTAATGGCCTGAACCAGGAAGGTGCCCGAGCCGCAAGCGGGGTCAATGAGCCGATGGTCAGGGTCACCCTCATACTTAACCCGGTTCAGCACCAACTCAGCCAACCAATCCGGAGTATGATACTCGCCCAGGTCATGGCGCAGCCTTTTTGGAATCAGGCACTGGTAAAGTTTTTTCAACAGGTCGCGGGTCGCCTCCGGCTCCAAAATGATGGTAGCAGGCTCGAACTCACAGAGAGCTCGAGCTAAGCCGCGGGCCGCGCCGGCCAGCTCTTTATCCCAGACGGCCAGGTACCAACCGAAGAGATCACCTTCCAGAAAGTTTCTTATCCCCAGTTGGGAGAAGACCTCGCCTTCCTCCAGCTGAGTGAGCCTTTCCTTCAGCTCGTTATCAATTAACGAGGGCAGCTCAGCGACAAAGGGGGAGACCAAAGCGCCGGATTGCAGCCAGACCAGCTCCGCGGCTAAAAGCTTCATCAGCCAGGCGCAATAAGTATGCACCGAGAACAACAGCGGCTTCAATTCTACTTTGCCTTGCACGTTATAGAGGCGGGCCAGCTCTTGGGCGTCAGCCTCGGCCCTTGCCGTCTCTCGCCCGTAGATGATGCCAAAGAGCCTTTCCCATTCGCCAAAAATGGTCTCCACCTTGACGTTGGGCTCACCAACGAGCTTTTGGTACAGGGTGGGCACCAACTGACCGGCTAACTCCCCTTTGGGGCCAAACTGGCGGGCCAGGTTCTCGGGCGTGAGCGGGCGCCGGCTCAACGCCCTCAGATAGAGCAGGAAGGAGGAGATGCTCTGCTGGTTTATCTCCAAGGGGCCTAAGAGTTCAAATTCACCCTGCAGATGGACATCCTGGATAAGGGGCGGCTGCTGGTCGCAACTGGCCGATGGGTCTTCCCCGCGCGGCCGGGTTCGGTAGCGCAGGAAAAGTATTCGCTCTCCATCAAGGGCCACTCCCACCATCTTCCTGAGTGCCTGCTCTCTATCCTGGGGATAGCGCCAGGCCTCACCGGTGAGGTGCCTTATCAGCTGTCTTCGACTCTGGTTAAGCCCGGCGCTGCTGGATAATGCACCCGGCCTTTCGAACTCCAGCCACACCTGTCCCAAGACCGCGTCGGCGTGACCTCTAAGCGGGACGTTTTCTTCAAGCTCTAACCGGATGTGGATACCAAGCTGTTTTAAAGCTCGATCAAGAGGGCTAGCTATGCCTACCCTGAGCTCCTCCCCGTTTCTGGCTCGGGCAGGTAAATCTCTTATCTCCTGTGCCAGTTTTTCTGCTACCTGCCTCAAGCTGAGTCTCCTGGCAGATCCGCCATCATCTTCGCTCCCTTTGGAATCGGTACCGGCCAAGTACCTTTATCGCGTATTCTACAAAAGAGTGATCAACCACTTTATCCAGAGGTACCTTGCTGGTGATGAGCCCTTGCTCCAGATACCACTCCTGTTCCTTTTGGATAGATTCCACCGCCAGGTAGCCATCGGGATTCAACGGCGCCCAGCGGACTTTCTCATAAGCCGCGCGGTTTTTGAGCGGAGTGTATTTAATAAGGACCTGAACCACCGGGCCACGCGGTTTCCTTCTTTTCCAGGCGTCCACATAGGCGCGCACGCCTTTCAGATATGCCACCATGAACCTTTCCGCGACCTTCCGCCTCTGACCCGCAAATCTCTCCGAATATTGCAGCGCGCCCATCTGATAGTGGGGAGCGAACTGGTCCAGAGTGGCAATGGTAACCCCCAATCCTAGCCCCTCTATCCTGGTGGTAAGTGGTTCAAAGGACCAGGCGGCATCCACCGCCTTCGATTTCAAAGCAGCAGCATTGTTGGCTGCCCCCATGAATGCCAGTTTCACATCGCTTATAGACAGTCCCACCGCCGAGAGCATGAGGTGAAGCTGAAAGTCCATGGAACTTCCCCGGGGCAGGATGGCGATTCTTTTCCCTTTGATTTGAGCAAGGGTTCGGAGACTTCCGCTATCGTATAAGTCCTTTCTGGCCACCAGGGCTTTGTACCCGCTCCCCTTTTCCTCCTGGCCTTTGTCTGCCACCACCTTAATGGGTATCCCCCGGGCAATAGCGTTGAACAAGGAGGCGCCGATGCCACCCGCGTAAGCGTCCAGCCGGCCAGTGGCCAGAGCCGGGGTGGCATTGTTTAATGACTTAAACCTCGTCAGCTCCAGCTTAACTCCTTGTTCGGCAAAGTAGCCCCACTCGGCGGCTATGTACAAACCACCGGTGGAGATGGACATAAAGTGGCCCACTTTCACCTTGGTCGATGCCTGACCAGTTACATCTCCCGCCAGCAAGAAGATGGACCCCGCGGCCAAAAGCGCGGCTGCCCTCGCTCGTACTGTAATCATGTTCAACTCCTTTATCCCGTGAATAATCTTTTAAGGCAACCTACCATCAGCACTAAGGTATGTCAACGTGGCGATGAGGGATAAAGTGGTGGTGATCTTTCCAGGGCGGGCTCAGTTAGCTGACTCTCTTGGAAGGAGGAATCCTGCAACAGGTAGTTGTCTGATGAGGAAAGGAGCAAGCACAAGAGCTTATGATTCAAGGAATGGCCCGGCTTATATGCCTGATAATGGGCCGAAAGGGGTAAGCCCAGCAGGGACATATCCCCGACACAATCCAGGACCTTGTGGCGGACGAATTCATCGGGATAGCGCAACCCTTCCAGATTCAGCACCTCCCGCTCGCCCACCACCACCGCATTGTCCAACGAGCCTCCCTGGGCAAAACCTTTGGCCTGCAGCATTATCACCTCCTTGAAGAAACCGAAGGTCCGGGCCCTACATATATCCCTCTCGAAGGTCACCTCGGTGATGATGCTGGAGTAAGATTGAACCCCAATAAGGCTGTGGTCATAATCAATAACTAAAGACATGCGAAAATCGTCGCTGGGAAAAAGGGCGGCCTCTCTATCTCCCTCGCTGACCTTCACCGGCTTGATCACTCGCAGGCAAACAGCCGGTCTTGATTGGGGCTGGTACCCGGCCTGCTTGATTAAAGCCACAAATTCCGCCGCGCTGCCGTCCAGAATAGGAACCTCATCTGAATCTATCTCCACCCTCAGGTTGCTAACGCCCAGTCCGAACAGGGCGGCCAACAAATGCTCCACTGTGGCCACCTTGGCACCGTTGCAGCCCAAGCTGGTAGCTAAACTGGTATCGACCACGTTTCCCCAGCTGGACTTTATCGAGGGCTTGCCAGGCAGGTCGGTCCTGACAAAGACAATCCCGGTTCCAACAGGAGCAGGAAACAACTCCATTTTGGCTGCTTTGCCGCAATGAAGGCCCACGCCAAAGCAACTTACCGGCTCGCTTATCGTGCACTGGCATCTCATAATGCTCTCATCCGCTGGTGAGCGGTGCAAGCTTGATGCCAAATCCCGGTCAGAACAAAAATCGCTTTATAACAACTAGTTGTACCCTAGCCAGGTCAGACCAGGTTCAGAAAAGCTGACACCCCTCACCCAGACTGTACTGTTTTCCATACAGATTCTTCTTTTAACGGCGCAAAACGTAGCGGATCAAGGTAAGAACAACACTCAGCAATATGCTGGTCGTCAGCGGAAAGTAGAAACGAATATTTCTCCGACGCAGGACAATATCACCGGGAAGCCTGCCCAGCCAGGGGATCTCGGGGGCCCAAGTCAATATCAGACCCATTAAGACAATATCCCGCCAACCAGCAGAAGTAGTATGCCAATTGGTGCGTACCGTCCCTCAGAGATTAAATCTTAAGCGCCTCGACCACGGCGTCAAAAGTGGCCGGTACGGGCGGCAAGGCCTCATACACCGCGGTAGCACAGTCCGGGTCCTTCAAACCACTTCCGGTCAAAGTAAGCACCAGGCAAGACCCTTTTTTGATCAACCCTTTCTTATATGACTTGACAAGCCCGGCGATACCCGCCGCGGACGCGGGCTCACAAAAAATGCCCTCCAGGCTGGCCACCGCCTTGTACCCCTCCATGATCTCCCGGTCGGTGACCATGTCAATAATACCACCTGACTCGTCCCGGGCCCTAAGGGCTTCCCTCCCGCTGGCCGGGTTGCCTATCCGAATAGCCGTGGCTACTGTCTCCGGGTTTTCCACCACCTTGCCATGAACCAGAGGAGCCGCACCCTGAGCTTGAAAGCCCATCATCTTTGGCAAACGGTCGATGATGTTCAGGCTTCTGTACTCTAAATAGCCCTTCCAGTAGGCGGTTATGTTGCCTGCATTACCCACCGGTAAGAAATGATAATCAGGCGCTCCGCCCAGGGAGTCACAGATCTCAAACGCGGCAGTCTTCTGACCCTCTATCCGGTTGGGGTTCAGCGAATTGACCAGGGTCGCCGGGTACTTCGACGATATATCCCTGACGATTTTTAACGCCTGATCAAAATTGCCTTTAACCTGGATGATCCTGGCACCGTGAATCAAGGCTTGAGAGAGCTTTCCCAAGGCGATCTTTCCCTCGGGCACAACTACATACACCGCCAAACCGGCGCGCGCGCCATAGGCAGCTGCCGAGGCCGAGGTATTTCCGGTAGAGGCACAGATGATGGCCCGGCTTCGCTCTTCTCTGGCCTTGGATACGGCCACGGTCATGCCCCGGTCCTTGAACGAGCCGGTGGGATTGGCACCTTCCACCTTGAGGTAAATATCCAAGCCGCCATCAACAAGTTCAGCCAACCGGTTAGCCCGAATCAATGGGGTGTTGCCCTCAAGCAAGGTCACCACCCAGGGGCCATACTTAGCTGGCAGGTACTTTTCGTATTTCTGAATCACTCCCCGCCAGTCCATCTATTGACCTCTTTTCATTCGAAGTTTTCCTCCACTCTTATAAACACCGTTTTTCCCCAAACGACCGGTAACAGGTCGATCAGCTCAAGCGCGGCCAACATGTTACTTTCCCTGGCCTCGTGGGTCATCATCACTAGCGGCACCGCGCCGCCTACCTGCCGCCCATGTTGGATGACCTTGGCAATGCTTATATCATGGTCACCCAGTATCCCGGAGATCTTCGACAGCACCCCCGGCCGGTCGGCAGCGGAGAAGCGCAGATAATAGGGAGTAACGGTCTGGGCCATATCATTAATACTCAGATTACTGAACTCCGGAACTAACATCTTTCGCCGGCCAGAGCCAAGATCGAGAGCTACCTCCACCAAGTCGGCGACCACCGCGGCCCCGGTAGGCATCATGCCTGCGCCCCGGCCGTAAAACATTGAGGAACCGGTGGCCTGGCCGCGAACAAATATGGCGTTATAAACCCCGCCAACTGTAGCCAACAGGGAAGAGGCCGGCACCATAGTGGGGTGTACCCTGGCCTCCAAAACCCTCTCATCCCCTTTGGCGATGGCCAGCAATTTCACCCGATAGCCCAATTCTTTAGCAAAGTTAATATCCAGGGGGGAAATGCCCGATATCCCCTCCACATATATCTGGTCCAAGCTCACCTGCCTGCCGAAGGCTAAAAGGATGAGCAGCACCAACTTATGGGCCGAATCTATCCCCTCCACATCCAAGCAGGGATCGGCCTCGGCATAACCTTTATCCTGGGCCATCCTCAGTGCCTCCTGAAAGGCACAATCCCTCTCCGTCATCTCCGACAGCATATAGTTGGCAGTGCCGTTGATAATACCATAGACCGCGCTTATCCGGTCACCCACTAGCCCATCTCTCAACGCCCGCACGATGGGAATCGCACCGGCGACGCTGGCCTCGAAAGCCACCCTCACCCCATTTTGAGCAGCAGCCTCGAATATCTCCTTGCCGTGAACCGCCAGCAAAGCCTTGTTGGCGGTAATGATATTCTTTTTCTGGCCAATGGCCTCCAGGATGTAAGTCCGGGCCGGCTCTAAACCACCGATGAGTTCGACCAGGATATCGATCTCAGGGTCATATATCAGCTCTTTGGCATCGCTGGTTAGCCTTACATCAGAAAGCGGTATGCCCCGGTCGGTCTCGATATCCAAATCAGCAATGGCTTTCAGCCGGAAACGGATGTTGGCCTTGGCACCGATGAGGTCCAGGTTGTTCAGCAAAATCCTGACCATACCCTGGCCCACAGTGCCGAAACCTATCAAACCCAGGTTAATCTCTCTCATAGTTGTTCAACACTCGCCTTATGCCACGCACCGCCTGTTTTATTCTCATCTCGTTTTCCACCAAGGCGAAGCGCACGTAATTCTCGCCCTGGTCTCCAAAGCCCAGACCAGGGGAGACGGCTATCTTGCCATGGGTCAAAAGCAGCTTGGAAAATTCAACCGAGCCCATCTCCCTGAATGGTTCGGGTACCTTCGCCCAGACGAACATGGTGGCCTTGGGTTTTTCCAAGGGCCATCCCACCCGGTTCAGTCCCTCGCAGAGCACGTCCCGGCGCCGGCGGTAAGTGTCCACCACCTCAGCAACTGCCTCCTGGGCCTCATTGAGGGCGATAATGGCGGCAATCTGGATGGGCTGAAAAATGCCGTAATCTAAATAACTCTTTATCCGGGTAAGGGCTCCCACCATCTGGGGGTTGCCCACGGCAAACCCCACCCGCCAACCAGGCATGCTGTAGCTTTTCGACATGGAGTAAAACTCCACCGCTACCTCCCGGGCCCCAGGAACTTGAAGTATGCTGGGCGGCTTGTACCCATCGAAAGCAATATCAGAGTAGGCTAGATCATGGACCACCCAGATGCAGTGCTCCCGGGCGAAATCGATCAGCTTACCAAAAAAATCCAGATTCACCACCGAGGTAGTGGGATTGTGAGGGAAATTTACAATCAGCATCTTGGGCCGGGGCCAGCTG
Organism: Thermodesulfobacteriota bacterium; assembly: GCA_036446955.1. GTDB lineage: Bacteria > Desulfobacterota > JAZFTZ01 > JAZFTZ01 > JAZFTZ01 > JAZFTZ01. Next base: position 9,444 of record JAZFTZ010000160.1, on the reverse strand, counting down.
GATTTGGTGGCAGTGATCAGCTCCTGGAAGAAGTCTCTGTCCTCCCGCAAAGGTACCGTCCTCAAGTCCCCGCCGGCGATGATCACCGAATAGGAATGGATGGGATAGGTAGGGTTGGGCACCAATACGGTATCGCCGGGCTCGGTGACCGCCAGCACCAGGTGGGCAATACCCTCCTTGGCACCAATGGTAACCACCACCTCCTCCTCGGGGTCCAACTCCACCCCGTACCTACGCCGGTACCAGTCACAAATAGCCAGCCGCAACTTATATATGCCCCGGGAGGCAGAATAGCGGTGATTTCTGGGGTTCTGAACCGCTTCGATAAGTTTGTCCACCACCACCCCGGGCGTGGGCAGATCCGGGTTGCCCATACCCAAGTCAATAATGTCCTCGCCCAGGCGGCGGGCCTCAATCTTCATCTCATTGATGATATTGAAGACGTAAGGCGGTAGACGGGCTATCCGACTGAATTCCTCCATCCTCTATCCCTTAAATCAAAGACTCAACGCCTTGGCCCTGAGTACTTTAAGTCTATCCCTGATCTTGGCCGCCCCCTCAAACTCCAGCTCACGCGCCTTTTTTTTCATCTGCCGCTCCAGCTTCTCGATCAAAACCGGCAGCTCTTCCAAAGACACTTCCTCTCTTCTTTTGCCCGGGGAACCTACCGGAACGGTAAAATAATCGGCCTCACAAAGCCGGCGTAAACTATTGGGCACGGCCTTCTCAATGGTTCGGGGGATAATCCCATGCTCATCGTTATAGCGGGCTTGAATGGCCCGGCGGCGTTCGGTCTCGGCCATCGCTCGGGATATGGAATCGGTAAGCCGATCGGCATACAGAATTACCTTGCCGTTAATGTTTCTGGCCGCCCGGCCGCAGGTCTGGATGAGCGACCTTGCCGAACGCAAAAAGCCCTCCTTGTCGGCATCCATAATGGCCACCAGCGATACCTCGGGCATATCCAGGCCTTCCCGTAAAAGATTTATCCCCACCAGAACATCAAACATTCCCAAGCGTAGATCCCGGATGATCTCAACCCTCTCCAGGGTATCAATATCGGAGTGCAGGTAGCGTACTTTCAGGCCCAGGTCGGCGTAATAGTCGGTTAAGTCCTCCGCCATCCTTTTGGTCAGAGTGGTAACCAACACTCGCTGCCTATCAGCCACCCGCTCACGAATCTCTCCCACCAAGTCATCCACCTGTCTGGCGGCCGGTCTAACCTCCATCTCCGGGTCCGTCAGCCCGGTGGGGCGTATAATTTGCTCCACCACCCGCCCCCGGCTTTTTTTTAACTCATACTCTGCCGGGGTGGCCGAGACATAAATGGTCTGGTTAATACTCGTTTCAAACTCCTCAAAAGTCAAGGGCCTATTGTCCAGGGCTGAAGGCAGGCGGAACCCGTACCCCACCAGGGTCTCCTTGCGGGAGCGGTCTCCCCGGTACATCCCCTGAAGCTGAGGCACGGTCACATGGCTTTCATCGATAAAGACCAGGGCATCTTTGAGGAGATAATCTATCAGCGTGGGCGGGGGCTCTCCCGGAGCCCGGCCGCTCAGGTGGCGAGAGTAGTTTTCGATACCATTGCAATAGCCCAGCTCGGCCAACATCTCCAGGTCGAAATTGGTCCTCTCCTCGACGCGTTGAGCCTCGATAAATGCGTCCCGGGACCGGAAGAACTCTATCCTCTCCTTTAACTCCGCCCTGATATTATCCAGTGCCAGCTGCATGCGTCTCTGGGGGGTCACATAGTGACTGCAAGGATATATGGCTATCTTCTTAAGCCTCTGAGTGACAACGCCCCGCAAAGGGTCGATCTCGGTCAGGGAATCGACTAGATCGCCAAAAAGCTCGATCCGGACGGCCCGGTCCTCCTCGTAGGCGGGGAATACCTCGACCACGTCCCCCCGAACCCGGAAGGTGCCCCGGTGGAAATCGTGGTCGTTTCGCCCATACTGGATCTCCACCAGCTTGGCCAGGATCGCCTCCCGACTAACTTCCTGGCCCTCCTCCAGATAGAGGAGCATGCCGTGATAGGCCTCCGGAGACCCCAAACCGTAGATGCAGGAAACCGATGCCACTATCAATACATCGTCCCTTTCGAAAAGCGCCCGGGTGGCCGAATGGCGCATCTTGTCAATCTCATCATTTATCGAAGCATCCTTCTCGATATAAGTGCTGGTCGCAGGGAGATAAGCCTCAGGTTGATAGTAATCGTAATAGCTGACGAAATATTCAACCGCATTATTAGGAAACAGCTCCTTAAACTCACTGTAGAGCTGGGCGGCCAGCGTCTTATTAGGGGCGATAACCAGGGTGCGCCGCTGGGCACGAGCGACAACGTTGGCCATGGTAAAGGTCTTTCCTGAACCGGTTACGCCCAGCAATACCTGATCCTTTATCCCCCGCTCCAGGGCCCGGGAGAGCTGCTCGATAGCTTTAGGCTGATCGCCGGTAGGTTTGAATTCAGAGACAAGCTCAAAGCCGGGCATGGAATCAGGCGCTCCGCCACTTGGTGTCGATCTGGGTGTCTTCCAGGATGATGCCCTTTTCCCGTAACTCTTCCCGAATAGCATCGGCCCGGGCCCATTGCCTATCCCTGCGGGCCTGCTCCCTCTCCTTTATCCTGGCCTCGATCCAGTCCGTATTCTCGCTTATACTTACAGTGGGGGGGAAGGTTTTAATTCCTAATGAACCCGATTTTGGGGTCACCGTGACCCCAAACCATTCCTCAATGGATAGCTGTAAGATGCCCAGCACTGAGCCCAGCTTAACGAATTGGTCACGGCAACCGGTTAGCGACTGAGCTGAGACCCGGTCGTGCGCGTCCAGGAACCGGTTCAGTCGGCGGGTGAACTCGTGGAAATGAGATATCGCTAAGGCGGAATTGAAATCGTCGTTCATAGCCTCTTGGAAACCATTGTTCAATGTTTCCGCCATAAGGTCTAGCTCTTTTTCTCCGGCATCGGATGTGCCAGGCTGGGCCCTCTCCGACCCCTCCCCCAGCCGACGCAAGAGCAGGTAAAAATAGTCCAGGTTCTTTTTGCTGTCGGCAAGCATATCCGGGGAGAACTCCACCGGGCTCCGATAGTGATGGGAGAGGAAGAACAGACGCAACGCCTCCGCAGGAAATTCTTTCAAGACCTCCCGAATGGTAAAGAAGTTGCCGGTGGATTTAGACATCTTCTCTTTGTTTATCTGCACGAAGCCATTATGTATCCAAAAGTTAACGAACCGCTTGTCGGTGAGGGCCTCGGATTGGGCTATCTCATTCTCGTGGTGAGGGAAAACCAGATCTTGCCCTCCGCCATGAATGTCAAAGGAAGGGCCCAGATATTTTTGGCTCATCACCGAACATTCTATGTGCCAGCCAGGCCGGCCCAGGCCCCAGGGGCTTTCCCAAGTTGGCTCTCCCGGTTTGCTCTTCTTCCATAGAGCAAAGTCCAGCGGGTCATTTTTTCTTTCATCTATCTCCACCCTGGCACCAGCCACCAACGCCTCACAACTCTTACCGGAAAGAACTCCGTATTTTCCCCATTTGGACACCGAATAGTAGACATCCCCGTCAATCTCATAGGCGTATCCCTCGTCCTGAAGCCCTTTAATAGCGGCCACCATATCCGCTATATGATCGGTAGCCTTCGGCTCCACCGTTGGCGGGGCAAAGCCGAAGGGGGCGGTATCCTGGTAAAAATCGGCGATATATTTCTCGGCCACCTCCCGGACAGAGATGCCCTCTTGATTGGCCCTGGCGATGATCTTGTCATCCACATCAGTGAAATTTCGCACATAATACACCTGGTAGCCCAGGTGCATTAAGTAGCGGTAAATCAGGTCGAAAACCACCATCACCCGCAGATGTCCTACGTGGCAAAGGTCATAGGCGGTAATGCCACATACGTACATCTTCACCCGGCCCGGCTCAATCGGCTTAAACTCCTCTTTCCGACGATTATAAGTATTATATACCCTTAGAGCCATCCCTGTCTCCCCTCGTCTGAGAAGGATTTTATCAGGGTTGGCAGCCGTTTTCAAGCCTCGAGCTGAGCAGGGGACGAGGCCGTGGCCCCTTTTTGTGAGGGGAGCCCTTTGAAATGGGTTACCCCCCACACCCCGTCCCAAACTGGGGCTTAGGTTTTGATTGGCCAAGGAGCGCCAATCAAAACCTAAGCCAAAAAATAGGAAAGGGGTCTGGGGAAGAACCATTTTTAAAGGGTTTTCCCCAGAGAAGTTGACCTCACCATGGTCACGGCCAGACAGGCGATACCCTCGCACCGGCCCACAAAACCCAGGCCTTCGGTGGTGGTGGCTTTAACACTCACCTGCCTGGCGGGCAAAGAGAGGGTGACCGCGATCTTATCCACCATCTGGGGAATGAAGCCAGCTAGCCTGGGCCTTTGGGCCATAATGGTGGAATCAATATTTATCACCGCGAATCCCTCATCCCGGACCATCTTGGCCACCGTTTCCAACAACCTCAGGCTCGATATCCCCTGGTAGCTAGGATCGGTATCAGGGAAATGAGTGCCCAGATCGCCCAGCGCGCACGCGCCCAGCAACGCATCGCAAATAGCATGGAGGAGGACATCGGCATCGGAGTGACCTTTCAGCCCCTTATCAAAAGGAACCCTCACCCCGCCCAGGGTGAATCCCTCTCCAGGGCTAAAAGGGTGAACATCATAACCAAGACCGGTACGCAAGTTAGCCCCTCTTTAGCAGGGCCTCAGCCAGGATAAGGTCTTCCGGTGTAGTGACTTTTATATTCAAGTGAGAGCCCAAAATCATGTGGACCGGATGGCCCAGACGCTCCACCAAGGCAGCATCGTCCGTGGCCAGGAAGCCGGCCTCCCGGGCTTGCTCATGCGCCTTTTTAAACCAGGCATAATTAAACGCCTGAGGTGTTTGAACCAGGGCTACCCGGTCGCGCTCCAGCTGGCCAAGGAATCCCCCCTCGGCTGATAAAGTCCTGACCGTGTCTTTAGCGGGAACAGCCGCGGCTGCGGCACCAAATTTCCTGGCTCCGTCTATCGTCTCACCGATAAGCAGGGTATCCACCAAAGGCCGGGCACCATCATGAACCACCACGATATCGACCCTGGGGCCAGCTGCTTCCAGACCCTTGGCTACTGACTCCTGCCGGGAATCACCTCCCGCCACCACTCTTTTTACCTTGGAAAAACCCCCCTCAGCCACCAGCTTCCTGGCGGGGAGCAATTTGTCCGTGGGCACAACCACCACCAGCTCGTCCAGGCTTTTACAGTCGTGGACCCGGCTTAAGGTGTGAAACAAAAGAGGCCGGCCGGCAAGAGATAAGAAGGCCTTGCTATCCCCCTGACCCATCCTCTCCCCCTTGCCCGCGGCAGGAATGATAGCCACCACCATCATCCAGGGCCTTTTAGCAAGGTAAGATTAAAGGACTTTCTGCAAATACTCAGCCGACTCTTCCTCTTTAGGCTTGCCAAAGATCATCCGACCGGCGGCGGTCTGCAAGACACTGGTTATAAAGACCTCTACATTCTTGCCCAGGTACTTGATACCGTTATCCACCACTACCATGGTCCCATCCTCTAAATAAGCCACCCCCTGCCCTGTCTCCTTGCCCTCCTTAAGGACCCTTACCATTAATATCTCACCGGGCAGGATAACCGGGCGCAGGGCATTGGCCAAGTCGTTTATGTTGAGGACCTTCACCCCTTGAATCTCGGCCACCTTATTCAGATTGAAGTCATTGGTTACCACCTTGGCGTTTAACTTCTTGGCCAAGGCGACCAACTTGGCATCCACATCTCGAATGTGGGGGAAATCCTCGTCTATCACCTTTAAGTTTAAACCCAGCTCCTCCCGCATATGGTTCAAGATATCCAGCCCTCGCCGCCCCCGTGCTCGCTTAGAAGCATCAGAGGAGTCGGCTATCTGCTGCAGTTCCCTCAACACGAACTGAGGAATGATCAACGGGCCTTCGGCAAAACCGCTCTGGCAAACATCAGCTATCCGGCCATCGATTATCACGCTGGTGTCCAGAATCTTGCTGCTCTCCGCCGAGGAGCCTTTCCAGGAGAGGGGTTGTAATTCAGACGGCTCGAATTTCTCTGCCTGATTAATCCCCACGATAAGGCCCAGGTACCCGAAGATGAAGTTCACGAAGGCCAGGGCCAGCAACTTCACCGTTATCGGCTGGATCAGGTTAAGAAAGAAGAAATAGGCCAGGAAATTGGCCGGGGTTAGAAATACAATCAGGCCCAGCACCCCTCCCACTAATGCTCTAAATGATGATCGTTTGAGCACCTCGCCGATCAAGATGGCCAGCAGAGCTAATACCAGCCCGCCAAACAAGCCTAAGCGGGCCAAACTTTGGCTTCCCGCCACCTGGAAAGTGATTAAATAACCGGTAGCGGAGACAAAGATAACCATCAAAATCTTAAAAACTATATCCAACATCTCTCAATCCTTATAAGCGAAGATAACCGGCCCGAGGTCCAAAACAGCCGCCAGCTTACCAAAAACCCATGTCAGGCCTGGGTCCCTATAGAAATATGAGCTCTATATCCTTCTGTACCTTTTCTTCCTTCACCCGCTTGGCCGCGGAAATCTCTTTAACCAACAGACTTCTGGCCGTATCCAGCATCCTCTTCTCCCCGAAGGAGAGATCCTTCTCATTCTTCAGTAAGTAAAGGTTCCGCAGCACCTCAGCCACCTCGAAAACCGATCCACTTTTTAGCTTCTCGGTGTACTTCCGTTGACGCCGGTTCCAGTTATGGTTGTCAATCTCTACATCCTTCCGGTTCAGTATCTCATAGACCTTGGCAATATCGTTCACCGAGGTCAGCTCTCGAAGGCCTACCTGCTTGACTTTATCGGTGGGAACCATGATGGTCATATCATTGTTCAAGATAGATAAAACGTAGAAGGTCTGCTGCTTGCCATAGACCTCCTTGGTCTCAATGCTTTTTATCACCCCCACGCCATGAACCGGATAGACTGCCTTGTCTCCTATCTTAAAAGACATAACAAACCTCCCTATTACAGTTTAGCTCAGCCCCCCAGACCAGTCAACTTATCGCCCAGCCCCAGCTGGAAAATAAAGATTTGCATATATGCCGGCATATATGTTAATAACCTTACAAAGGAGGAAATAATCTATGTCTCGCATATGCACCATTTGCGGCAAGGGCCGTCAGGTGGGCTTCAATGTAAGTCACGCTCATAACCGAACCAAGAAAGTGTCGTTTCCCAACCTGCATCAAGTACGGTCTTACCACCAGGGAGGGGTGCGCACCATAAAGGTTTGCACCCGCTGTCTGCGCTCCGGTTTGGTCAGCAAGCCGGCTCTATCTCACAAAAGACTGGCAGGAGCCCCCAGCTAGCTGGCTAGCCGCTCAACCTTTATAACTCCCTCCACCTTCTCCAGGGACTTCATTACTCTCTGGAGGTGTTCCAGGTTCTCTACCTCGACCTCAAAGGTGTTTACCGCTTTCATATCTTCAACTGTTCTTATCTGGGCCCGGGCAATGTTGGCCGCCTGCGCGGTTATGGTGGAGCTTAAATCAGCCAAAAGTCCGATCCGGTCGACAGACACCACTGCCACTTTAGCCAGGCCGAAGCCTTTCTCCTTCAAGTACCACTGTACTTCCAGCTTGCGCTCCGGGTCGAGGCTCAACGCGTTGGCGCAACTCACCCTGTGGACGCTGACCCCCCGGCCCCGGGTAATGAAACCCACCACCCTGTCCCCGGCCAGCGGGTGGCAACATTTGGCAAACCGCACCAATAGGTCTTCCACGCCTTTGATCTCGATAGCCCCCGGCAGACCTTCCTTGTCCCTCTTAATAACTTTTTCCAGTCTAGCCAACCGCCCTCCAGCCCTGTGCTTCAACTTCTCCGGGGGCAGAAGCTTGCCCAACACCTGAAGAGAGGAAACCCGACCGTAACCTACACTGGCCAATAAATCATCCCCGCCAGTTAGAGAAAAGGCCTGAGCCAACTTGTCCAGTTCACCATTTTGGGAGAGTTCGCTCAGGCTAAGCCCATGATTTTTGAACTCTTTTTCTAAAATCTGCGTGCCCAAAGCTAGGCTCTGATTGCGCTCCTCCACCTTCATCCACTGGCGGATACAGGATCTGGCCCGGCTGGTCTTTACCAGCTTCAACCAATCCTTGCTGGGAAACTGGTTGGAGGAGGTAAGGATCTCCACCGTATCGCCATTTTGAAGTTGATACTTGAGTGGAACCAATTTCCCGCTGACCTTGGCCCGAGCGCAATGATGACCGATCTCAGTATGAATGCTATAGGCAAAATCTATCGGCGTGGCACCGGCGGGCAGCTGCCTGACATCTCCTTTGGGGGTGAAGATATAGACCTCGTCGGGGAACAGGTCTACTTTGACCGTTTCCAAGAATTCCCCCGCATCCTTCAATTCACTTTGAGACTCCACCATCTGCCGAAGCCAGTCAAAGCGGGGATCTACATAATCTTTCTCCCGCCCTTCCTTATATTTCCAGTGGCAGGCGATGCCGACCTCGGCCACCCGATGCATCTCCGGCGTCCTGATCTGAATCTCCACCCGCTCCCCATAAGGCCCGATCACAGTGGTATGCAGCGACTGATACATATTAGCCTTAGGGAGGGCTATGTAGTCCTTGAATCGGCCCGGCACCGGCTTCCATAAGGCATGGATAATACCCAGGGCAGCATAGCAGGCAGACAGGCTGTCCACGATTATACGAAAGGCAATGAGGTCATCGACTTGGTCAAAATCGATGTTCTGGGTCTCCATCTTCTTATAGACGCTGTAAAAGTGCTTGGGCCGGCCGGAGACCTCCCTGACGATTTCATGTTCTTTCAAAGCCCGGTCGATGATCTCCTTGACCTCCTCGATATAGCGCTCTCTTTCCCGTTTCTTCCTGGCCACCTTCCGGACCAGCTCATAATAAATATCCGGCTTCAAGTGCCGTAGGGCCAAGTCCTCCAGCTCGGTCTTAATAGAGGCGATTCCCAGCCGATTGGCCAGCGGCGAATAAATATCCAGAGTTTCCTGAGCAATCGCCTCCCGCTTGCCAGCGGACAAGAATTCCAGGGTTCGCATATTGTGCACCCGGTCGGCCAGCTTGACTATGATCACCCTGATATCCTTGGCCATGGCCAAGACCATCCGGCGGAAATTCTCTGCCTCTGCCTCCTGCGCGGTGTAAAAGGATATTCGGCCGATCTTGGTGAGGCCATTTACCAGGCTGGCTATCTCCTCCCCAAATGTTGTCTCCAGCTCCTCCAGGGTACAACAGGTATCCTCTAAGACATCGTGTAACAGGCCGGTAGCAATAGTTACTTCATCCAGCCTCAAATCCACCAAGATGTTGGCCACCTCAAGCGGGTGACTTAGATAAGGCTCGCCCGACATGCGGGTCTGGCCTTTGTGGACCTTGGCCGAGAAGACATAAGACTTCTCAATCA
>JAZFTZ010000159.1:0-13761 GCA_036446955.1 Thermodesulfobacteriota bacterium | reverse complement strand
GCCCCTGGCTGGTCTGTTTTGATTGACTAAGCCGCGCCAATCAAAACCTAGCCCCAGGTTTGGGAGGGGGCGTGGGGGGAAACCCTTTACAAAGAGTTACCCTCATAGAGGGGCCCGCGACCCCGTCCCCCGGAAAAAACTCAGGTTTTCCCCCACAACCAGCGCCTGGCCCTTCCTCTGGGAGTATCACTCATGTCCCATAACAATATATACTGGTTAAATTTTTTCTTGACAATACAAACAGATATATTTAAGCTTAATAAATAAAAAGCAGTAGCCATTCTCTTATCAAGAGTGGTGGAGGGACTGGCCCTCGGAAGCCACAGCAACCGCGCTGGCGACAAGCAGCATTGGTGCTAACTCCTGCAAGGCTATTCTGGCCTTGAGAGATGAGAAAAGGCTAACTAGAGCCTCTTCTTAAGTGCCAGAAGGGGTTTTTTTTTAAGTGGATTGGTGTGATATCGAGACTTCCAAGATTTGTCGGGGCAGGCGTAAACCGACCGCCTTTGAGTTTGGCGGAAAGGCAACTGCTATCCGAGGGACGGATATTGATCGTGGGCGTAGGAGGTTTGGGCTCATCGGCAGCATTCTATTTGGCCGCTGGCGGCATAGGCACCATTGGGTTAGTTGACCCAGAGAAGGTGGAGCTAAGCAATCTTCATCGCCAGGTAATCTATTTAACTTCCGACCTGGGACGGCTGAAGGTGGAGGCGGCAAAAGAGAGGATTAACGCGCTGAACCGAAGGATAGAGGTTAACTCCCACCCGGTTCTTCTGGAAAATGACAACGCCCAGGAATTAATCAGCAACTACCAACTGGTGATAGATGGTACGGACAATGTCGAGGCGAAATTCCGTCTCAATGATTACTGTTATTTTGCTCGAGTACCTCTGGTTCATGCCGGTGCCCGGGGATTTGTTGGACAGGTAATGACTATTATTCCCGGTCAGTCCGCCTGCTTGCGTTGCCTTTTTCCTGATCCTCCACCAATGGAGGCCATGCTCAGTTGCCAGGAGGCCGGCATCCTGGGCCCGTTAGTGGGGCTGATTGGCCTTGTCCAGGCTACTGAGGCGGTTAAGATTATCGCTGGCGTGGGTCGACCCCTTCATGGCAGGCTCTTGACCTGCGATGCGTCATCATTGAAGTGGCGGGAAGTCGCGATCAGCAAGAACGAAGAATGTCCCCTGTGCGGGGCGAAGCCTAGTATAGTGCTGGAGGAAGAGGACCGTGAATCAGCCTAGCTCACGGTTCCTAAGGATAAAAGGAGAGTCAAAATGGGTTATGTTAAAGGGCTTAGATGCCGGGAATGTCACCGAGAGTACCCCAAGGAGGCATTGCACGTATGCGAATACTGCTTCGGCCCCTTGGAGGTAGACTTAAACTATAACCGACTCCAGCGGGTAATAAATAGAAACCTGATCGAGAAGCGGCCACCGAATATGTGGCGCTATCGGGAACTGCTGCCCTTGGATGGAGAGCCCGCGGTCGGCCAGGAAGTGGGCTTCACCCCCTTTTTTCGCGCCAAGAACCTGGAAGCCGCCCTGGGGGTCAAGGAGCTATACATAAAAAATGATGCTGTCAATCACCCCACGCTATCCTTTAAAGACCGGGTGGTTGCCGTAGCTCATTCCAAGGCCATTGAATTTGGATTCAAGACGGTGGCTTGCGCCTCTACCGGTAATTTAGCTAACTCGGTGGCTGCCCTGGCCACGACCAGTGGACTGAAAAGTTACATCTTTGTGCCCCGAGACCTGGAGCAGGGTAAGATATTGGGCACCATGATCTACAAAACTAATTTAATAGCTATCAAAGGGAACTACGACGAGGTAAATCGACTCTGTTCCGAGATCGCGGGCAAATACCGTTGGGCCTTCGCCAACATAAATATCCGCCCTTATTACGCCGAGGGCTCCAAGACTTATGGCTACGAAATAGCCGAGCAGATGGGCTGGAGGTTGCCCAGACACATCGTGGTTCCTATGGCCGGTGGTTCACTGATAACCAAGATATGGAAATCTTTCAAAGAGTTCATCACCCTGGGTCTGGTGCCTAGAGTTGATACCAAAGTTCACGGTGCCCAGGCCGCGGGCTGTTCCCCCATCGTAACCGCGGTGAAACATGGCAGCGATCTTTTCAAACCGGTTAAGCCCAGCACCATTGCCAAATCGTTAGCCATAGGCAACCCTGCCGATGGGTTTTATGCCATCCAAACCATCAAGGGAAGTGGCGGTTGGGCCGAGATCGCCAGCGATGATGAGATTGTGGATGCGATAAAACTACTGGCCGAAACCGAAGGGATATTTACTGAGCCCGCCGGCGGCGTCACCGTGGCCGCTACCAAGAAACTGATTGAACAAGGCAAGATCCCCCGAGATGAATCGGTGGTGGTCTCCATCACCGGCCAGGGTCTCAAGACCCAGGAGGCGCTGGAAGGAAAGATTCCGCAGCCCAGGTATATCTCCGCTCACCTTGCCGATTTCGACCTGTTGTTAGGCAATGACGAAGCGAGGGGGGATTAATTCCCTTGCCCATGGGGCTAGATATTGAGCCGGCCAGGTTTTTTATTGATAAGTGTGCGGTATTCCTATAAAATTAGCTTGGGATTGACTAGGGAAGGAGCAAAGAGTGAGTGTTTTGGTCAGGATACCCACCCCGCTTAGGAAGTTGACTGGCGGACTTTCAGAGGTGGAGCTAAAGGGATGGACCATCGGCGAGCTCCTGGGTAGTCTGGAAGCAAGATTTCCCGGAATAAAGGAGCGCATTTGTGACGAACAGGGAAAGGTAAGGAGGTTCGTCAATATCTATTTGAACAACGAAGACGTGCGTTTCCTTAGCGACCTGGAAACCAAGATTAAAGACGGAGACCAAGTATCCATAGTGCCAGCCATCGCTGGAGGAGCAAGGGGAAAAGTAAAAAAGAAGTTTTATCTCACCTATCCCCACGAGGTGGTGAAAGAGCCCATCATCTACTGGCTGGGACAGAAGTTCAAGGTCATAACCAATATTCGCGGCGCCAGTGTATCGGACGAGCTGGGCCTGGTTGCCTTGGAGTTGGAGGGCGATCCTGAGGAGATCGAACGGGTGGTGCTGTATTTAAAGAGAAGAAAAATTAAGGTGGAACCCATAGAGAAGGACGTTATTGAGTAAGGACATCTTAATGGGAAAATCTCTTACTGAGGAGCAAATCGAGCGGTACAGCCGGCACATAATCCTTCCCGAAGTGGGAGGGGTGGGGCAGCTAAAGATCATGGAGGCCAAGGTTCTTATCATAGGGGCAGGCGGCCTGGGCTCTCCCGCTGCTTATTACCTGGCCGCGGCCGGAGTGGGGGTGCTGGGAATAGCAGATTTTGATAGAGTCGACCCGACTAACCTTCAACGCCAGATACTGCATGCCACCCCGGACATAGGCCGACTGAAGACCGAGTCGGCTAAAGAGAAGCTTAACGCGTTGAACCCCGATGTCGATGTACGGCCTCACAACGTCAGGCTCACCTCAGAGAACACCATGGAGCTTATCGAGCCATACGATATCGTACTGGATGGCAGCGATAATTTTCCCACCCGCTATCTGGTAAATGATGCCTGTTTTTTTGCCGGCAAGCCGATCGTCCACGGCAGCATCTTTCGCTTCGAGGGCCAAGCCACGGTGTTCAAGCCAGAGGAAGGCCCGTGCTACCGTTGTCTTTTCCCTCAGCCGCCGCCGCCGGGACTGATACCCAGTTGCCAGGAGGCCGGAGTACTGGGCGTCCTACCTGGACTTATCGGCACCATTCAGGCGGTGGAAACCCTGAAGCTTATTCTCGGTATGGGTGAATCCCTTATCGGCAGGCTTCTTATTTACGACTCGCTTACCATGCAGTTTCAGGAAGTAAATATTAAGCGGGATCCCGATTGCCAACTGTGCGGTAAAGAACCGACTATATCTAAACTGATAGATTACGAGGCCTTCTGTGGCAGCCAAGGTTGAGGGAAAAAAGCAAAAATCTCTGGGCATTTTGCTTGCCAGCAGCCCCAACCACGAGGACAGGTTTACCGCGCTTAAACTTGCTCAAACCGCCCTGGATTTAGGGATGGAGGTCAAGATCTTTCTCTTTGACGAAGGTGTGTACAATTGTCTGGACAACGAATTCATCTCCCTGAATCAAGCCGGGGCTGATATCACCATCTGTGAACAAAGCGCTAAAGACCGAAACCTAGATATTCAGGCTCCCGTAAAACGGGGCAGTCTTTACGACCTAGCCGGTATTGCCAAACAGATTGACCGGTTGGTATCTTTCACTTGACCACGAGGGAGTTTTGAAAAGCATAGCAGTGGTAGTTCGGGGCTCTCCTCTGAACTCGGCCAAAACTGGCGAAGCGTTGAGGATGTCCCTGGGCTTAACCCTCCAGGAAAACCGGGTGCGTGTCTTTTTTGTGGGCGAAGGCGTTTATTGTCTCCTCCCCCTTTCCCCTAAGATGGTGGGGATGAGAGAATTCTCGGAATTCTTACAGGCTTTGATAGACCTGGAGGTTCCCTTGATCGCCGAGGCGGAAGCCATTGATGAGGCCGGTCTGAAGCAGCTGGCCTTCCATCCCCAACTGCTCAGCCGAGATGAAATCGGAAGGTTGCTAACTGAGCATTGGCTGGTTATCGGCTGTTAAGGATGAAGATACTGCATCTAGTCAAAAAGGCGAATGACTCTTTCCCTTTCTGGATAATGGAAAACCAGTGCCAGCAGAATCAAGTAACCTGCGTGCTTATCCAGGATGCCTGCCTGACCACACGCCCGATTAAGGTGCCCTGCTACCTATTAAAGGAAGACGCCGAGGCCAGGGGCATAACGACCACCCTGCCGCTGATCGACTTTAAACAACTTATCAATATGATATTTGACCATGATAGGCTTAATTGCTGGTGATTAAGGTACCCGAGACATTTGTTACCAAGATGATTGAACATGCCACGAAGGAGTACCCGCTCGAATGTTGTGGCCTGCTGGCCGGTCACGGGACAACCGCCGAACGGGTCTATCCGCTGAACAACGTAGATTCCAGCTCTACCACTTACTTGGCCGATGCCGGAGAGCAATGGAAGGCGATGTGTGAGATGGAGGATGCCTCCCTGGAGCTTTTGTCCATCTACCACTCCCATCCCCATTCCCCCTGTTATCCCTCGCCGCGAGACGTTCGGCTAGCCTATTATGACCAGGTGGCCTATATAATCATCTCTCTCATGGACATGGAAGCGCCGGTGGTAAAAGCCTTTAGAGTTAAAGGTGGTTCAATTTACTCGGAAGAGCTTATCATCGAGGCCCAAGGGTGATTACCGAACCGGAGAGCAGACAGGAAATGGCCGGGCCAGACAGTTCCCTGGGTAAACCTCTTAAGGAGAAATACCAGCTGTTAAGGCAGACCCTAACGGAGCTTGGCTCGGTGGTGGTCGCTTTTTCCGGCGGGGTTGACAGCACCTTATTGTTGCGGGTAGCCCGGGACGTTTTGGCTGATAAGGTACTGGCTATTACCGCCTCCTCGCCAACCTTCCCTGACCACGAACTGGAATCAGCCAAAAAGCTGGCTCAGGAAATCGGGGTTAGTCATTTGATAATCAGCTCCAACGAGCTGGACATCCCCGGTTTTTCCGAAAATTCGCTCCGGCGCTGTTACCTTTGTAAAAAGGAGCTTTTTGAATCCCTGAGTGTCCACGCCCTCGCCCGGGGACTCAATTATGTTGTGGATGGGAGCAATGCCGACGACCTCACCGATTACCGGCCAGGACGGCAGGCAGCTGAGGAGATCAAGGTACGCAGCCCGCTGGCAGAAGCCAGCCTGACCAAGTCAGAGATTCGCCAGCTGAGCCGGCAGCTGGGACTGCCCAATTGGAATAAGCCTGCATTCGCTTGTTTATCATCCCGATTCCCCTATGGGACCCAGATCACCCCGGAACGGCTCGCCCAGGTGGCTGACTGTGAAAAGCTATTAAGGAGCTTGAGCTTTTCCCAGATCAGGGTACGCTATCACCATGAAATGGCTCGCATCGAGGTGGATGAAGAAGAGATAGAGAGGTTTATGGACCCGACATTGCGCAGCAAAGTGGTGGAGGGGTTTGAAAATCTCGGGTTTAGTTTTGTTGCCCTGGATCTAAGAGGTTATAGAACCGGCAGCTTAAATATCCGGGCTGATCTCAATAACTCTAAAAGCAAGCCTGGCTAACGGAATAGGTTCGCCGGTAGCCGCTCGGCTAGCGTAAAGAGGTATGGAATAATGGCAGCAGAAGATGAAATTAAGCAAGTGGCAAAAAGGGCGGGGGCCTTAGTGGTAGGAATAGCTAACCTTGAGTCCTTGAACGACAAGGCTCCACCTGCCCACCGGCCGGTAGATTTTCTCCCTGGAGCAAAGAGTGTGGTGGTGGCTGGCTGCGCGACTCCCTCCAGCGGAGCCATGCATAGTCCGGAGCCCAGAATGTACAGCTTCTCCAAAGCCCTGCGCCGGAGCAAGCGGGGCATTATAGCCACGGCGATCGAGGATTATCTGGAGCGACAGTGGGGGTACCAGGCCCTCCAATTGCCGGTGGGCATCCAGAGCGGGTTCGTGCCCTGGGTTAGTTTGAAACTTTGCGCGGAGGAGGCCAGCCTGGGCGAAAGGGGTCTGAACAACCTGATCATAAATCCGACATACGGGCCAAGGCTCGAATTTGTGGCCGCGGTTACCACCATGCCCCTAGCTGCTGACCCCAGGAATGGCGCCAACCCCTGCCCTCATCCAGAATGCATACGCCTCTGGGCAAAGGAAGAAACGACTTACTGTCTTCAGACGTGTCCCGATTGCCTGTCAGGAGAGATCGACAAGGGAAAGATAAAATGGGCCGGATATGAGCAACTGAGCTGTATGCCCAAGGCTAATTTGGCCAACACCACCCGATTTGCCAAAATCCTCGAAGTCATCCTTGAGGAGGAGGATAAGGAGAAACGAAAACGAATGCTTTACGGCCGGGACTTCCACCTCTGCCTGGAGGCACTGGCCAGCGGAATCGAGACCTTCGCCACCTGCTTCGAGTGCCAGCGAGTGTGTCCGCTTGGGGCAGATAAGTTTGAACTAAGATAAGAATAGGAGTTAGCTGTGAAAGAGAAAGGGCTCTACACGGTCTCCGAGGAGACCTATGAAAAATACAAAGACTACATATTGAAACATAGTAACGCCAGCCAAAGATTCATCGGCGGCACCATCATTGAACGAAGAGGTAAAAGTGCTGCTGAGTTGGCTCAAGAGCTGAGGATATCTGAACGGGAGGTGGAAGAGATAAGAAGTATAGTCAAGCGAGAGCTGGTACCCTTATCGCTATGGACGGAAGCAGAGGAATTTAAACGCCAAAAGGCCACCGAGCTACTGGCTCGCCGAGGTCAAAAAGACCAGCGGGGAGGTTCCTGAGAAACCTCCCCGCTGGTAAGTGATGCTCGGTCTCTTCCCCGGGAATTGTTCCTTACTCCTTCTTCTTACTCTCGGCAATGATTTGTTCTGCCAAATGCTGAGGAACTTCATCGTAACGGGAAAATTCCATGCTGAATTCACCCCGGTCGCTGGTCATGGATCTCAAATCGGAGGCGTAGCGTAATACTTCCGCCATCGGCACCCGGGCCTTTATCATTTGGTTCTTGCCCCTGGGTTCCATACCCAGCACCTTTCCCCGGCGGCTATTGAGATCACCAATTATATCTCCCATTTTATCGTCGGGAACAATTATGGACATCTCCATGATAGGCTCCAACAGAACAGGCTCGGCCTCCATAAAACCCTTCTTGAAACCCATGGAGCCGGCGATCTTAAAAGCCATGTCCGAAGAATCCACCGAGTGATAAGAACCATCATAAAGGTTAATCTTTATATCCACTACCGGGTAACCGGCGAACACACCATCGGCCATGGCCTCAACAATGCCTTTCTCCACCGCAGGAATGTACTGCCTGGGAATTGCACCGCCCACGATATTATTCTCGAATTCAAACCCGCCCCCCCGGGACTGAGGTGACAACTCCAGCCAGACATCGCCGTACTGGCCCCGTCCCCCTGACTGGCGTTTGTACTTGCCCTGGATATTAACGGTTCGCTTCAGCGTCTCCTTATATGGAACCTTTGGTGACCTCAAGTTAACTTCCACGCCGAATTTTCTTTTCAACTTCTCCACCACGGTTTCCAGGTGCATCTGGCCCAGACCGGAAATTACAAACTCCCTTGTCTGCTCATCCCGTCCCAGCACCAGAACCGGGTCCTCTTCCTTCAAACGCGCCAGTGCGCCGCTCACCTTATCCTCATCGGCCTTGCTTTTCGGCTCAATGGCAAAGGTTATAACCGCGGGCAGAGGGTCCACAAAAGGATAAACTACCAAGTCTTTCTCCAAGGACAGGCTGTTGCCCGTAACCGTATCCTTGAGTTTGGCCACTGCTCCGATCTCGCCCGGGCCAACGGACGGGACCGGTTTCTGCTTCTTTCCCTCCAGTCGAAATACCTGTCCCACCCGTTCCTTAACCTTGAGGGAGCAATTATAAATTACCGAGTCAGAGCTGAGAACTCCGGAATAGACTCGAAACAAACTGAGCTTGCCGGCAAACGGATCGGCTACCGTCTTGAAGACCAGCGCAGAGAAAGGGGCCTCCGGACTGGCCGCCAGGGTTACCTCCTCTTTTGAGTCTGGATGTCCCCCCACCATCGGATTCTCCTCCCCAGGAGAGGGCAAACAGGCGAAGACCTGATCCAGAAGCGGCTGCACACCAATATCTCGGCTACCGGAACAAGCTACCACCGGGGTAAATTTTCTGTTCAAGCTACCCGCCCTGAGACCTTTAACCAGTTCCTCCCGGCTGATCTCACCCTCTTCCAGGTACTTTTCCAGCAAAGTGTCATCCGACTCAGCTATCCTCTCCACCAGCTTGACCCGGTATTCCTCCGCGGTTTGCCTGAACTCCTCGGGAATATCCTGGACAGTGAATCCGTCCCTAGAATTGATATAAGCCTTCATTGCCAATAGGTCTATCACCCCGCTGAAGTTCTGCTCCTGACCTAAGGGAAGCTGCAAGATAAGAGATTTGGCCTGAACCGCGTCCTCCAACTGCTTGACAGCCTCGAAAAACTGGGAGCGTTCCCTATCCAACATGGTGACGGCAACCAAACGGGGGATATTGAAACGGTCGGCCACCCGCCATAGGTTTTCAGTCTGGACTTTAATATCCGGCACCCCGGGAATCACCACCAGGGCACCCCCCACCACCCTTAAGCAGTTAATGGTCTCTGAGATAAAGTTGGAATAACCAGGGGTATCCACCAGGTGAAACTTGTAGTTCTTCCAGGAAAAGGAACAGACAGACGCGCTTATGGATATATTCCTCTTTATCTCCTCAGGCTCGGAATCCATAAATGAAGTCCCATCCACAACGCTACCTATCCGGTCGATTAGCTTAGCATTGTACAGGATGGCTTCGCACAGGGTAGTCTTCCCAGCCCCTCCCTGACCGATAACAGCAACGCTTCGCACACTGGCAAGGTCCTGCTCTTTCATAACTTTCCTCCAGCGAAAATAGTGCTTGGAAGTAGGTAATTTTTAACTTAAATTACCGCATGGCCAAAGTCAAGGGGTTTAACAACAGGGACGGGGGCGTGGGGGAGAACCCTTTTCAAATGGTTTCCCCCACAAAGCACCTGCGGCCCCGTCTCCCGGGAAGGTTTCATATCAAAAGGTTTAGCGAGGCGGGTAATTTTTGATGAATTTGGCCGCTTGGTCAACTCGCTTTTCGGCGGACTGCACAACGGCTTCTGCCAGATCAGGGTTATGCAAGCCCTTGGCGCTTGCCAACCGGGCTAAATCTTTTCTCGCCCTGGAGAGCAAACCTCTGGCCTTGGCCTTAGCGGAGGAATCTTTAGTCCTAACCAAGTCTTTTTGAACCTCTTTTATGCGCGCCTGGACTTTTTGGGCGAAGTCGTCCAGGCTGGTTTGCCAGCTAGTCAGAATGGAGTCATATCCCTCACCGTGACACGCCCGGCAACTGGCGGCCACCTGTTCGAGGGAGTGTTTTTCCTCAAGATTATGACATCCCGTACAGCTCACCTGTTTGGCCATAACGTTGGCGGCCGGTTTGACCCCTGATATTTTTACGGTTCCAAAATAAAACCTTGCCTGGGCACCGTGACAGCTCTCACAACGGGGAGGAGCAAGGCTATGGTGACAGTTTAAGCAGCCTGGTTTGTCAATCTTCATGCTAATCGATTTATGCTGGCCCAGTTCGTGACAATTGGCACAACCGACCTTAAACTGGGTAAAGTGTTTCTCATGAGCTAGCTTGGTGCCATCGAAAACCACCGTCTTCAGGAGCTTAGCCCCGACCTGTTGGTGGCAAAGGGTTGTGCAATAACCACCGTTTACCAGGCTATTCCTGCCCATGGGCAAGGCGGTGTAGTTAAGCAGTTCTCCTACCCTATTGAGGTTATCGTTGGCCCTCTGCAACAGCCGGGAAGCGTAATATATGTTGTGGACCCCATTGCTTTCGGTCAAGAATTGAAAATTATACTTGGCCTCATCATGCAACCGAACGGCCGTCCTGTAATTTGTGTTGGTCAAGGAGACATCGGTCAACCTTTTCTCCGCTTGCTTGAGTTTGGGCTTAAACTGTTGCAATGCCCGTTTTATCGTCTGGCCCCACTTTTTCTTCATCCCCTTATACCTGCTGTCGTGGCAGCTTACGCAGGCCGCCTCGGAAGCCTCGAAGGTAGTCTCCGAAAACGGCAATCCCAAGGGCTGCCCTCGGTGTTCAACGGGAATGATATGGCAGGCCACACAATCCACCTGAGCCAGAAACATGGGGCTGGGCATGGAAGGGACACCCTTGCCTCCGGTCCCTGCATATAGCAGGCTGTTGCCCCGGTGCATTCCCTGGTGACAAGAGGCACAGTTTACCTCAAGAGGCAGGGTAGCCGGTTTAACCGCATGCAAGATCGGCTCATGGCACCGCCTGCATTCGATATTTCCCTTGGCCACATGCTGGTCATGAAGATGGGGCATATCCTCGAAAAAAGCCAGCTTCTCCGGCTGGTTATGACAGTCAAAGCAACGTTCTTTGGGGACCCTACCCTTTCCTTCGATAACATCCTGGTGACAGTTCTGACAGCCCAACCCCATGGTGCCGGCAAAATCCTTATGGTTCATCTCCACGATGCCCACCCTTATCGTCTTTGCCGGCATCTGGTGGCATAGCGTACACTTTCCTATCGGTAGCTCCTTCCTTGGCCCCACTCCTTTGAAGTGGCACAAGAAGCAGGTATCCTCGGTAACCTCCATATGATTACCAACCACAATCTGGGAGTGACAGCTGGTGCAGCGCAACTGTCGCCCCCGGCGGCGCTCCTCTACATGAGGCCGGTGGTCAAATATAATACCCCTCTTGAACGTAACCCGGCCTCTTAGCAACCTGGTGGCATGGCACTCAGACCTCAGGCAGGCAGCATCCTCAATCTCGGCATAAGGTTTTGAACCATAGGTCCTGGTCACGTACTTGACCACCTGGGAGATGTTTTGGAACTTAGCATACAAGACGTTTCGGGTTCCAGGAGGGTAGTGGCAATCAACGCAAGCCACAAAGCTGTGGTTGGAAGTGGACCAGGCCTTATAGTAGGGCTTCATTATATGACAGCTATTACAGAAGCTGGGGCTGCCGCTATAGACCCCCAAACCGACAAAACCAAACACCACAATGGCCACCGGGGCCATTAGGAGCCAATACTTTCTGTACCGGCGCCAGTTGGCGGACCAGCGGCCACCAGCGGCCGAGGAAGGGTCGGACTTCCCTAAGTCTGCCGATGGCTGGGAGCCGGGACTGTCCTCGTGATCGTCCGAATCTTGGTTATGCTGCTCGTTGTCGTTCATCTCGTCCCCTAATAGCTGAGCAAACTAATAGCTATCAATACCACTAATATTAGCCCCACGCCCAGGGCAGTAAAGCCGATCGCCCGGGCCGTATTGGTCATCCAAGCTGGGGGAGGGTCGGCGCGCAGACTCTCCAACCTGCCTTCCCGCACCAGCCGTTCGTACTCCAAGGGCCTTTCCTTAATCAACTCTTCCTCGGAGACCCTTCCGGTGAAGATAACCGGGTCAAGCGGGAACTTGCCGGGGCGAAAATGGGTATTGAAGAAATGCACCGTAAATATAAAACCGGTTGCCAGAAGCGCCTCGTCGCTATGAACAATGAGCGCGACGTTAATTATCCAACCGGGAAAAACGCGGGTGAACAGTTCAGGAAGCCACATTATCAGGCCCGAGACCCCGATAATCGCCACGCCCCAAAATACCGCCCAATAATCAAACTTTTCCCAATAGGTCCAGCGGTCAAACCGGGGCTTAGCACCTAGCCCAATAAACCAGCGGAAGTGTTGATACAATTCCCTAATGTCCTTGGGCTGAGGCACCATAGATTCAGGCCCCCAGAAGACGCCTTTCTTCTTCCTGACAATAGCCAGATGCATTATGAAATAGATAAAGGTGATAACGGCAAAAAAACGATGGGCAAATCGAGCAGTTTCAAAGCCGCCCAAGAATCTGGAAAGAGAAACGGCCCAGCTAGCATAGCTGAACTTCAGCGGCATACCGGTCATCACCAGGCCCAGAAAGCTGAAGATGACCATGAGCTGAAGCACCCGGTGATAAGGGATCAGCCGGAAATAGTAACTGGATGATGGTGAGTACTTTGTCATTTTCTCCTCAACCATTCCCAACCATCCCGGACCAACCACAGGGCCATATGCAGACCAAAGAAACCAAATACACCCACCAGCAGGGTGGTCATGAAAAAATATGTGTAGTACAAGGAGGGGTAAAGGTCCTTATTCTTGTAATCGGCATGGGGATAGTAACGGGCAAAGTTGGCGTTGGCCTTAGGGTGACATCTCCGGCAGGTGGATACGATCCTTGCCGGAGATATCCGGGATTGGGGATCGGACACGGGTCGAATGTCATGGGCACCGTGGCAATCAGAGCAGCGGGCCACTCGAACATAACCCAAGGAGGTAACCTTACCATGGTAGGTATCCCGATAAGTGGTGAGAAGTGACTGATGGCAGGTGCCACATTCCTGGATGATGCCCAGCTTCCACGACTCCCCCGTTACACTGACAATCTGGTGAGCCGTGTGACAATCGGTGCAAACCGGAACGTTGATCACTCCTCCGGTCAGGCCCTGGCCGTGGATGCTCTCACGATAAATCGGCGTGATCCCGGCATGGCATTTACCACAAGTGGCGGGAATGTTAACACGATTGACTGAGGAGCGAGAATCCTCAGGGGGATAAATCCGATGAGTGCCGTGACAGTCACTACAGTTGGCCGCCACCAGCAGACCACTTTTGGTGATAGCCCGACCATGTATGCTGTCCATAAATAGCTTGTACTCCTTCCCCTCACCAAGCCTATGCCGACTTGCCAGTTTGGCATCGGCATGGCAACGGGCGCAGGTCTGAGGAAGATTGAGATGGTATACCGGGGAGCGGGAGTCCTCCTTCTTGAAGATATTGTGTCCACCGTGACAGTCCTGGCAGGCGGCCGCGTCAAGCTCATCCCCGGCCCGGGAGCGGCCATGAACGCTATCCTGGTAATCCTTATACGATTCCTGCTGACACTGCGAGCAAACTGCTTGCCCGGTGTCTTCAGATGGGGAAACCGAGTTATCTTTTGGTGGCAAAGGCTGCAATCTAACGGAGCATGGACCGAGGCTTGTAACTCCTTTGCCTGGTGACATTGACGACAATCAA
>JAZFTZ010000158.1:0-2783 GCA_036446955.1 Thermodesulfobacteriota bacterium | reverse complement strand
GAATATTTTATCCTTAAAGAGAGGTACAGCAAAAAGGAGGTTTACGTAGCCAACCAGTTCGTGGAGGCTATTGAAGAGGTTGGAGAGCAATCGGAATGATCTGTCGGCACTTCGCTGCCCCTGCTCCTAGGCAACCCGTATGACCGTTAACTACCTGGTCATAGGGAACAGCTCCGCGGGAATGGCCGCGGCTCAGGCTATCCGCGCTCGAGATGACAAAGGCGAGATCATCGTGGTCGGCGAAGAAGATCATTTCTGTTACTACCGACCCAACCTGGATAGCGTGGTGGCCGGCCAGAGGTCGGCGGAAGAGATCTATCTGTACGACCAAAAGCTCTACGACCAAAACAACATCCAGTTGAAAAGGGGCAAGCGAGTCTACCAGGTCCTGCCCAAGGATAAGAAAGTCTTGGTTGAGGGAGAGGGTGAACTGACTTATGACCGGCTGCTGGTGGCCAGCGGCGCTTGGCCCCGCCAGGCACCCTGGCAGAAAGTTCCCTACAGCGGAGTTGCCAATCTGAGGAATATCCGAGATGCTCAGCAGATCATCTCTCTTATCTCTGATACCGAGCGGGCGGTGGTGGTAGGGGGCGGCCTTTTAGGCATTGATATGGCTCAGGCCTTGAACGAAAGGCGAATCCCGGTTACTCACCTGGTGCGGGAGAAATTTCTGGGCTCGGTTATTCTCGATTCCCAAGGGGGGAGAATAATTGCGGCGAAGAGCCGGGCCGCGGGAGTGGAACTGGCTGTTGAGGAAGAAGTGCTGGAGGTCGTAGCTAAGGACGGCCGGGTGGCCGGGGTGAAGACCTCCAAAGGGCGCATCCTGGACTGTCAACTGGTAATCGCCTGTATCGGGGTCTTGCCCCGGGTGGACTTTTTGGCAGGAAGTGATATTGTCATTGACCGGGGGGTGATTGTCAATCGTTACCTGGAGTCCAGCATCCCTGATATCTATGCCGCCGGGGATGTGGCTCAGGTGCCGGACTGGATCAGTGGAGAAAACATAAATCAAACCAGCTGGTTTAACTCCACCTGGCAGGGAACGGCAGCCGGCGCCAACATGGTGAGCCGGGAAAGCACCGTATACAAGGACATCTCATACAATTACATCGATATCTACGCGCTGAACCAGACTAGCTTCGGCTCGATACATCCCAAGCTGGCGGACGAAATCCTAACCGGTGACTACCCTCAGGGAGATAATTATAAGAAGCTTTTTGTCCGGGGAGACAAGTTAATAGGAGGAATGTTCTTAACCGAGGGGGTGGAAGACCTATGGGGATTTGTTGACGTCGTTAAGGCTCAGCTGGGTATTGGACCATTCAAGTCGGAGTTGTTAAAAAAGGAGTTCAATATCAAGGCAGTTGGAAAGAGAGCGAAAAATGACTAGGTGGCAGTGTAGCGTATGCGGCTATATCCATACTGGGGATGAGCCACCGGATATCTGTCCGGTATGCGGCTCGCCCAAGGAGAAGTTTAGGCGGCTGGACGATTAGCCCACTTCCTTAAATTGAATGGTTGGAGCGAAAATCGGTCTGGCGAAAGGAAAGACCTCCACCCGGGGCGGTCAGGCTTATAGGCGGCCAACAGGCTAGCTGGAGATAGGGATGGTCAGCTTTAAGGATATATGGGGAGGCCAAATAATTACCACTAAACTTGAGGATTTGGTGGCTTGGGCCCGTAAGTCCTCTTTGTTTCAGTACCCTTTTGTAACTGCCTGTTGCGGCATGGAGTACATGGCGGTGGCCTGTGCCCATTATGATATGGCCCGGTTTGGAGCGGAGGTGCCCCGCTGGTCACCACGCCAGGCAGATTTGCTGTGGGTGGTGGGCACCATTAGTCACAAGATCGCGCCGATATTGAAGACGATCTATGACCAGATGAGCGAGCCCAAATGGGTAATTGCCTTCGGAGTGTGTACCTGCACTGGCGGCTTCTACGATAATTACGCCACCGTCCAGGGAATAGATACCATAATACCGGTGGATGTTTATATCCCCGGTTGCCCGCCCCGGCCGGAGACGATTCTGGATGGGTTAATAAAGCTGCAAAAAAAAATCAGCCAGCAGAAGCAGGAGTTGTAGGTGACGGCCGAGTTCCTGGCGTTAACGCGCGTTCGGGAGAGTTTTCCCCAAGCGATAATCGAGTACCACTCCTTCCGGGGGGACGATACCTTGGTTATAAGGAAGGAGTGGCTCATTCCGGTCATGAAGCTCTTGAAGGAAGAGCCGGATCTGGACTACCGGATGTTGATGGATTTGGCCGGTGTTGATTATCTCCCTCGCCAGCCCCGCTTCGAGGTGGTCTACAACATCTATTCCCTTAACCGGAAGAGCCGCCTGCGGGTAAAGGTCCAGGTGACGGAGGAGGACCCGGAGGTAGAGTCGCTGGTCGGGTTGTGGACCATTGCCAACTGGATGGAGCGGGAGGTATGGGATATGTTCGGGATGAGGTTTCCAGGCCATCCCGATTTAAAAAGGATATTGATGTACAATGGATTTGAAGGCCACCCGTTGAGGAAGGATTATCCCATCACCAAGCGTCAGCCCCGCATTGGGCCTAAGGAGTAAGAGGGAACAGCTATGGCCCAGCCGGAAAAATATATAAAAACCGAAGAGATGATCCTGAACATGGGCCCGGCTCATCCCTCCACGCACGGGATAGTAAGGATTATCCTGGATCTGGATGGCGAAAGGGTGGTCAAGGCGGAAGTGGAAATAGGCTACATGCATCGGGCCTTCGAGAAACACGCGGAGAGCGTAACCTGGAACCAGGTATTCCCT
>JAZFTZ010000157.1:0-2315 GCA_036446955.1 Thermodesulfobacteriota bacterium | reverse complement strand
TTGGGGCTACGAACTTGCCAGGGAGGAGTTTCCCGAGTTGGTCATTACTGAGGACGACCTTTATTCCAAGTTCAACGGGGTGCAGCCGGAAGGCAAGGTGGTGATCAAGGACCGCATCGCTGATTCCATGTTTCAGCAGATTCTGACCCGGCCCCGAGAATATGAGGTCCTTGCCTTGCCCAACCTTAACGGCGACTACTTGTCCGACGCGTTGGCGGCCCAGGTGGGCGGGCTGGGCATGGCCCCGGGGGGTAACATCGGGACCAAGGCGGCGGTGTTCGAGGCGACCCACGGGAGTGCACCCAAGTATGCCGGTCAGGATAAGGTCAACCCCAGCTCGTTAATCCTATCCGGGGTCATGATGCTGGAGCACTTGGGATGGGAGGAAGCTGGACAGATCATAGTCAACGCCCTGCAGAAGACCATTGCCCAAAAGCGGGTGACCTATGACCTGGAGAGACAGATGGAAGGCGCAAAGCTTCTCAAATGCTCCGAGTTTAGTAAGGCTATCATAGACAATATGTAGGGGTGATGAAGGTGGAGGGGAAAGAATTGATGAGGGGGGAGTGATAATATGAAGAGAAATAAAATTACCATCGTTGGTGGTGGAAACGTAGGGGCCACCACCGCCCACTGGGCGGCAGCTAAGGAATTAGGTGATATTGTACTGGTGGATATCCGGGAGGGGTTGCCCCAGGGAAAAGGTTTGGATTTGCTTCAGGCCGGGCCGGTGGAGGGGTTCGATTGTCGTATCGTGGGAGCCAACGACTATGGTGCCACCGCCGATTCTGACCTGGTGATCATCACTGCCGGCCTGCCCAGAAAGCCGGGTATGAGCCGGGATGACCTGCTTAATTCCAATGTAGCTATCGTAAAGCCAGTTACTGAGGAGGTAGTGAAATATTCTCCCAATGCCATCATAATTGTGGTCAGCAATCCTCTGGATGCCATGACCTATGTGGCCTGGAAGGTGAGTGGTTTTCCCAAAAACCGGGTGGTAGGCATGGCGGGTATCCTGGACACCACCCGGTTTCGGACATTTATCGCCGCCGAGCTCAATGTGTCGGTGGAGGATATCTCTACGCTGGTTCTGGGCGGCCATGGGGATACCATGGTACCTTTGCCCCGGTATACCACCGTGGGCGGGATACCGCTGAGCTTGTTTATGTCCCAGGAGAGGATAGATGCTCTGGTGAACCGTACTCGAAAGGGCGGGGGTGAGATAGTTAACCTGCTCAAGACGGGCAGTGCTTATTATGCGCCTGGGGCGGCGGCCGTGCAAATGGCCGAGGCCATTTTGAAGGATAAAAAGAGGATATTGCCCTGCTGCGCCTACCTGGATGGGGAGTACGGGGTGAAAGGTCAGTTCGTAGGTGTTCCGGTTAAACTGGGTGGAAACGGTGTAGAGCAGGTAATCGAGATTGACCTCGCCCCCGAGGAAAAGGAGGCCTTTGGCCGTTCAGTGGCCGCGGTAAAAGAGCTGGTCGATCTGATCAAACTTTGATTTCAACCGGAAGCTGGAACCTTGTTTTGATCTAACTGGCTCGGGAAACCTGGTTCAGAGAGAAGAAGTATGAAAGATATTAAGGCAAGTGAGATAACAAGCAAGGTAAAAGAGCTTTGCCTGGCAGCTAACTTTTCCCTAGGCCAGGACGTGCAGGAGGCTATTGCCCGGGCCAGGGAAAAAGAAGAGAGCCCTCTGGGTAAAGAGATCTTAAGCCAAATCTTGGACAATGCAAACATAGCTGAGAGGGAACAGATACCCATGTGCCAGGATACTGGCTTCGCCGTCTTCTTCCTGGAGCTGGGTCAGGAGGTGCGAGTGGTTGGCGGCAGCCTGTACGAGGCGATCAATGAGGGCGTTCGCCAGGGTTACAAGGATGGTTATTTGCGGGCCTCCATCCTCGTTGACCCTATAAAAAGGGTCAATACCGGAGATAATACACCGGCGGTCATTCATACCGAGATTGTCCCTGGAGATAAACTTAGCATCACCTTCGAGGCCAAGGGGGGAGGGAGCGAAAACATGAGCCGGCTGGCTATGCTCACCCCGGCCCAGGGTCTGGAAGGGGTTAAGAATTTCGTCGTTGATTGTGTAAGAAAGGCGGGCGGCAATCCCTGCCCCCCCATTGTGGTTGGCGTCGGTTTGGGAGGCACGATGGAGGTGGCCGCGTTGCTGGCCAAGAAGGCGGTCGTCAGGGAGCTGGGTAAGGTAAATCCCGACCCGGACCTGGCCCGGCTGGAGGAGGAGTTGCTGGAAAGGGTTAACGACCTGGGCATTGGCCCGCAGGGACTGGGCGGACGCATTACCGCGC
>JAZFTZ010000156.1:0-3468 GCA_036446955.1 Thermodesulfobacteriota bacterium | reverse complement strand
TAAGGTCGAGCGACTGAGTATCTAATCGGAGAGGCAGTTAATGCGGATATTTGGAGAAGTTCCCAGTATTGATTTCATGAGCAAGCGTAAACTTTGCTTGCTGGCCTCGCTTATCCTCATTTTGATTGGCGGCTTTTCCTTGATATCCAAGGGGGGGCCTGATCTGGGGGTGGAGTTCACCGGCGGGGTGCTGATTGAACTTCGTTTTAAAGAGGCGCCCTCTCTGAGCCGGGTAAGGTCTGCGCTGGCCCGCCTGGGCCTGGCGGACAGCCAGGTTCAGCAGTTCGGCGAACCGAGGGAGGTGCTGTTGCGTCTTCGGCCCCAGAGCGAGGTGGGCCGGATAGATCAGGCGGTGATCGGTTCCTTGGAGAGGGAGTTTGTCAAAGGAAGTTTTGAGATTCGGCGGGTGGAGGCGATCGGGCCAGCGGTGAGTCGGGACCTGATGAAGAAGGCTTTGTATGCCGTATCTTTTGCCCTGGTGGCCATACTGGTTTACATCGGATTTCGCTTCCGCTTCGTCTGGGGCCTGGCGGGTGTGATTGCCTTGCTTCATGATCTCATGGTCACGATAGGGATATTTTCTCTGGCCGGCCGGGAATGGAGTCTGCCGGTAGTGGCCGCTTTCTTAACTATCGCCGGTTATTCCATTAACGACACCATTGTGGTCTTCGACCGCGTTCGGGAAAACCTGAGGTTAAAACATAAGGATTCCCTGGAGTCGATCATAAACCTGAGCATAAACCAGACGCTAAGCCGGACTTTCATCACCTCGGGCACCACCCTGATGATGACCTTGGCTTTATTATGGTGGGGCGGCGAGGTGCTAAAAGATTTCGCCTTGGCGTTACTCATAGGCGTTTTGGTGGGAACCTATTCCTCGGTGTTCATTGCTGCTCCTATCGTCGTGACCTGGTATCGCAAAGGTAAGAGGGTTTGAGGTTAGCGGCGGGCAAAAATAGTAGACCCTGGGTGGTGGCCCCGGAAAAACCGGAGCAGCAACTTCGCTTGCAAAATGAGCTTGCTATCCCCTCTTTGTTGGCCCAGGTGCTGGTGAGCCGGGGCTTCAGTGAGCCGGTCGAGGCTGGTCGTTTCTTACACGCCAGCCTGTCCGATTTACCCAATCCCTTTTTGATGAAGGACATGGGAAAGGCGGTGGAACGGCTTTTTAACGCCATTTCTCGCCGGGAACGAATCATGATCTTCGGAGATTACGACGCCGATGGTGTGACCTCCACCGCGCTTTTGCTTATTTTTCTCAGGGATGTAGGCGGGATGGTTTCCTATTATATTCCCAACCGGGTGGTGGAGGGATATGGACTGAATCGGGAGGCTATTTGCGGATTCAAAGATAAGGTTGACCTGATTGTTGCCGTCGACTGCGGCACGACCAACTTTGAGGAAATAGAGCTAGCAAAAAAGATGGGGATGGAGGTCATCGTAGCTGACCATCACGAAGTGCCGGCGGCGTCGCCCGAGGCCCAGGCAGTGCTTAATCCCAAGCAGCCTGACTGCAGCTTTCCTGATAAAGGTCTGGCCTCGGTGGGAGTCTGCTTCAATCTGGCCCTGGCCTTAAGGGCGCGGCTCAGGGAGTCAGGTTGGTTAAGGAAGGAGAAGCTTCCCAACCTGAAGCGGCCTCTTTACCTGGTCGCGCTGGGCACTATTGGTGATGTGGCCCCATTGGTTGGCAGTAACCGAATTTTAGTCCGGCACGGGCTGGCTGAGCTGGCCGAGACTGATAACCCTGGAGTTCGAGCCCTCAAAGAAGTGGCCGGCCTGCCGGCGGGCCCGGTGAAGGCTCAAGCGGTGGCTTTTGCTTTGGCCCCCCGGCTTAACGCCGCCGGAAGGTTGGAGGATGCCGCTGTCTCGGTGGAGTTGTTGACCTGTACTGACCAGGCCTGCGCCCGGCAGTTGGCCCAGAGGTTGAATAGCGTCAACCTGGCTCGTAAAAGGCTGGTGGATAAGATCGCGGGCGAGGCCAAGCAGCAGGTCAAGGATGATCCCTCGCTCAAAGACAGACTTATCTTGGTTGTGTCTTCTAAAGACTGGCATCCCGGGGTGAGCGGTATCGTGGCCTCTCGCTTGGTGGAGGAATTCGCCCGCCCCTGTTTGGTGATCGCCTTGCGCGATGGAGCTGGGAAGGGGTCAGCCCGAAGTGTGGCCGGTTTTCACATCCAGGAGGCGTTGGAGAGATGCCATGACCTTTTAGTTCGTTACGGTGGGCATGCAGCCGCGGCCGGCTTTACAGTAGAGGAGGATAAGATTGCCGCCTTTTCTCAGCGGATGGAGGAGATTGGCCAGCAGTGCCTGGGCCGAGGGGAATTCAATGCCCCCATCTTGGCTGACGGTACCGTGACGTTTAACCAGTTATCGGCTGAGGAGGTAGCCGCGCTCCAGCAGCTCCAACCATTCGGAATGGGCAACCCCGAGCCGGTCTTGCTCTCCAGCGACGTCAGCGTCATAAGCCAGACCCTGGTAGGGAGCAGCCATCTAAAGCTGGTGGTAAAGCAAGGTGAGGATGTTATGGAGGCCATCGGGTTTAATATGGCCGGTCTTAATATCCCCAGTCATGTACCTTTGAACTTTCTTCACACGCCTCAAGTCGATGACTGGAGAGGCTCACAGGAGATAAAGCTTAAGCTAAAAGGGGTGCGGTTAAATCCTAGTGCTTGATATTTATAAACATAAATATCCCGGCTAGAATGAACAGTATGTTGGTGAACCAGGCGGCCAGAAGAGGGGGCAGAACCCCGCTGTGCCCCAGGGCCACACTTAAAGAAAAGGTGGCCCAGTACAGGAAAGCGATGCAAAGGCTTATCCCGATGCCCAGGGCGATACCCTTGCTTCGGCCCGTCTTCAAAGCAAAGGGGATGCCCACGAAAACCATGATCAGGGCAGCAAAGGGGAAAGATAACTTGGCCTGCATATCCACCCGGTATTTAGTGGCGTCGTACCCCTGGGCCTGCAGGTTGTTAGCCAGCTCCCTCAGCTCGCTGAAGCTCATCTCTTCCGCCTTTTTCTCCACTATCTTAAAGGTCTGGGGCGTCTCCGGAAATTTGATTATTTTTCGGGCATAATTCTGTTGCTGGCTGATTTTACCGTCAGTAAAAGTCATTAGATTCACTTGGTAGAAGTGCCAATCTCCGTTGTACCATTGAGCCCAGGCGGCATCGAGTCTCCTTGTTAAGACGAATTGGTCGTCGAAAGTCAGAATGGTTAATTCCTTGAGGATATCCAGCTTGGCGTCGAACTTTTTCACATAATAGATATTTCTGCCGTTATGGTACCAGAGTTGGTCCTTGTTGAAAAAGCCTCGCCGCTCCTTCTTCTTTATGCTCACCTCCTTAATTTGTTCGGCCTTGAAGGCAAAGGGACTGATAACGAATTCATCCCCCACAACCAGAACCAGTGGCAGAATAAGGGAGACTATAATTAAGGGAGCCACTATCCTTGCCAGGCTGATGCCGCTGG
>JAZFTZ010000155.1:0-10039 GCA_036446955.1 Thermodesulfobacteriota bacterium | reverse complement strand
ACGCCGAAGAGCTCGAGCGCGGTGCGGGCATGGACATCTTCGTCCTTTTGGAATGCCTCCATCAGTTTGCTGTCCTGGGATAGATGGGCAAGCACCCTAAGCTCTATCTGAGAATAGTCCGCCGATAAAAGCAAACACCCCCGGCCGGCCACAAACGCCTCCCTGATCCTTCGGCCCAGGTCGGTCTTAACGGGAATATTCTGCAGGTTTGGGTTCTTGCTGGAAAGCCGGCCGGTGGCGGTGACCGTCTGGTTGAAGGAGGAATGAATGCGCCCGGTCAAGGGATTGATCAAACCAGGCAGCACGTCCACGTAAGTCGACTTAAGCTTTGATTTGCTGCGGTAATCGAGGATTAACCCGGGCAGCCGGTGTTCGCGGGCCAGCTTCTCCAACACCGAAACATCGGTGGAATAACCGGTCTTGGTCTTACTGACGGGAGTCAGCTTCAGCTTATCGAAAAGGATGGTTTGAAGCTGTTTGGGCGAGTTTATGTTGAACTCCTCACCGGCAAGCGCGTAAATCTCCTCGGCCAACTCTTCCAGCCCCTGGGCCAGCTCCTTGGAAATATGGGTCAGCACCCTGGCATCGAGCTCAACCCCGGTTAGCTCCATATCCGCGAGCACGCGCGTAAGCGGCATCTCCACCTGATAAAAATGATTTTCCAGGCCCTCCTGGTCAAGCTTGGTCAGCAGCGATTCAGCCAGCCTCCAGCTGACTTGAGCAGCTTCGCCGGCCACCTCGGCTGGCCTTTGTTCAACCATCAGTAGACCTTCCCGGGAATCCCGCTTCAAGTCCTTTCGGGCGAAGACCGTCCTGTAATCCATGTATTTGCTGGCCAGGGCCTCGGGGGTGTAGTTTTCCTGGCCTGGGTCAAGCAGGTAGGCGGCCACCGCCGGGTCAACCGTCCGTCCGGCCGGGGCAATCCCCTGCCGGGACAACAGTATGAGCAAGTCCTTCAAGTTCCAGACGTACTTGGTTAGCTGATCATCCTCCAAAAGCCCTTTTAGTTCTCTAACATTCTCAAGCCAGGAGAGATAGCCGGCCTGCTGGGAATCCGATGCAATTCCTAACCCGATAAGCTCGCCGCGCATCGCCTCCTTTCCCGAGAATAAAGGGAAAAGGGCCACTTCAGCCTGCTTCTTAGCCCGGTTAACGATTTGCTCTACCTCTTCCCTCCGATTGAGGACCCGGCACTCATATTGGGCAGCATCAGCTCCAGGCAAGATCTCTTTCTTTAGGGAAACAAACTCCAACTCATCGTAAATCGCGGCCAGGGCTTGGGCCTGGGGCGGCTTAAGACGAAGCTCGTCAAAATCGATCTTAAGGGGCAAATCCACCTTTATGGTAAAGAGCTCCTTTGAGAGCCGGGCGCTATCGGCATACTGCTTGAGGGCCTCCCTTCGCTTCTGCCCTTTGACCACATCGGCCGAGTCGAGCACCGTTTCTAAGTCCCCGAACTGGCTGATTAGCTCCGCGGCCGACTTCTTACCCAAACCGGGCACACCGGGTATATTGTCCGAGGCATCTCCCGCTATGCCGAATAGATCGGCCAACTTCTCCGGCGGTACTTGAAACCATTCCTCGACTTCCTCGGGGCCAAAGACCCGTTCCTTGGAGGTATCCAGTACCCTGACCTTATCTGTTACCAGCTGCCAGAGATCTTTATCACCGGTAACGATGAAGACATCGTAACCGGCTGCCTCCGCGCTCTTGGCCACCGTGCCGATAACATCATCCGCCTCCGCGCCAGGCTGCTCCAACATGGCCAACCCGTAAGCCTGGGCTATCTTGATAATATAAGGGATCTGCTTGGCCAGATCCTCCGGCATCCTATCCCGGTGGGCTTTGTATTCCGGGTATTGCTGGTGGCGAAAGGTAGGAACCGAGGAGTCAAGGGCCAGGGCCAGGTAATCCGGCTTATGCTCCTTTATCACCTTGTTTAACATATTTACGAAGCCGTAGATGGCCCCGGTGGGAAACCCCTTGTAGGTGGCCAGCCCCCGCACCGCATAAAAGGCCCTGTACATATAAGAGTAAGCATCTATTAAGAAAAGGCGTCTGCTGGCCACTACTCCCCCGGAGAAGATCTAAGAGTAAGGGTAGCGTTTTACCCGCCGCTGATTTCAAACTGCTCTTGGTGGAACTGAGGCTTGGCCTTGATGATTATTGTTTTGCCCAACTGTCTTTCCAACTCCTCTATTCCATGCCTCTCCTCATCATAAAACAGGCCAGCCACGTCTGGATGGACCCCCACCATTATTTTGTCACTAGAAATGGAGGCAGCCTCTCGGCGGATTTCCCGGAAGAGTTCATAACAGACGGTCTGCTTGGAGCGCAGATAACCCTTGCCCTCGCAATAAGCACAGGGCTCGCATAAGATTTGGGTCAAATTTTCCCGGATGCGTTGCCTGGTCATCTCCACCAAGCCCAACTCGGAGATCCTCAGGATATTGCTCTTGGCCCGATCCTTCTTCAACCCGCCCAGCAAGGCGGCGTAAACCTTTTCCCGGCTGGCGGAGCGCTCCATGTCGATGAAATCGATGATGATGATTCCGCCGATGTTACGAAGCCTCAGCTGATAGGCGATCTCTTTGACCGCCTCCAAATTCGTCTTTATCAGGGTGTCCTCCAGGCGCCGTTTGCCCACGACTCGGCCGGTGTTGACATCGATGGCGGTCAGCCCTTCGGTCTGCTCAATGATTATGTAACCCCCGGACTTGAGCCATACTTTTCTTCCCAGACTGCGGGACAGTTCCAGCTCGATCCCGTAGGCATCGAATATATTTTCCTCGCCTTGGTAAACCTCCACCCGCGGTTTAAGCGCGGGCATGAAGTTATCGACGAACTCTAAAATACGTTGGTATTCCTCCGTCGAATCCACCAGCACCTGGGAGCCGTTGGTGCTCACCAGGTCCCGCACCGCACGCAGAGCTAAATCCAAATCATCGTGGATCAAACTGGGGCAACCGGCCGCTTCTCCTTTCCGCTGGATACTATTCCACAGACGGATCAGAAATTCCATATCGTTTCTGAGCTCGGCCTCTTCCTTGCCCTCGCCCGCGGTGCGGACTATGAAGCCGGTGCCCGGAGGCCTTATACTGCTGATAATGTCTCGCAGCCGGCGTCGCTCCCGCTCATTATCTATCCGGCGAGAAATGCCTACATGGTCCACACAAGGCATAAAAACCAGGTTCCGACCAGGCAGCGTCACCCTAGAGGTAAGGCGAGCACCCTTGGTGCCTAAAGGCTCTTTGGCCACCTGGACCAGAAGTTCCTGCCCTACCTTCAACAAATCCTCGATCTTGAAGGAACAAGGCCGTTCCTCCACCTCCTTTTCCTCCAGCCACTCCCCCTCCTCACCGACCAGAAGGTCGAAATCTTCGAACTCCTCACGAACATCAGTTACATAAAGGAAGCCCGCCTTCTCCAGTCCAATATCGACGAACGCGGCCTCCATGCCGGGAAGAACGCGGACTACCCGTCCCTTATAAATATTGCCGACTATGCTCTGATCCGATTCCCTCTCTATAAATATCTCGGTCACCACCCCATCTTCCAACAGGGCCACCCTAGCCTCGCGGGAATTAACATTAATAACTATTTCACTTGTCATAAGTTCACCTTTTGCTTGCTCGATAGGGGAGAAGAACTAAACAGGGTCCTGGCCTTCACCACCTCTATCAGCTCTGATTGCTGATCGGCTAAGCCCAGAACTTCAGCCAAAACCTCACCAGGTTTAACCATCAGGCCGTTTTTCTTGACCAACGCCAGTTCCAGCCGATCCCGGTCAACCCAGCGAAGTTGCTGGACAAACTCCTTGAGATCCACCTGTTTGCCTTTGCCCTCCCGTTCTCGGTACATAGGAAATGTCTTTGCCTCCCAGAAGGAAGTAATCTTTCTCTCCCAACTGTCTCTATCCCCGCCCCGGACGAAGACCCAGTAAGACTCCCCCATAACGGAACTAGCCAGTGAGCGGGCACTGGGCAACACCGTAAAGGCTTCCACTACCTTCAACCCATGGGGCAGATGATCGTTTATCCGGGAAAGGAACACCTGGGACTCCATTTTCTGGTACAGGTCAACATCGGCCCACTCGTCCAAACCCTCCACTCCCACCGGCAGGGCTTTGGCAAAGCTGACCAGCGGGCGGGGATGATAGCCCTGGGAATAAGCCAGCGGAATCGATGCCCTGAGAAAGGCCCTTACCATGGCGTTAACCAGCTCCAGGTGGGAAAGCAGGGCCATATCCTCGGCCTTGACAAATCTGAATCTCATTTTGAAGCGAGATTTCCTCACCTCAAAGCCGGACCATCTCACTCGTCCCATTTTTGTCTGGGAGCCAGGTACAGCCAGCCGGTTATAAATGGAAACATCGTCGCAAACGCCGCACTGCCGGCAGGATCCATCCCGGCAATCCCCGCTCTCCACCCCCTGCTCGGCTCGGCACAACTCCTCCCTGAGAAACTGCTTGCTTACTCCACAACTCAGATGGTCCCAGGGTAGGATCTCATCCAGACTCCGGGGCCGCAGATAAAACTGACTGTCCAGCTTAGCTTCCTTAAATGCCTGGTCCCATAGACGAACCTGAAAATATTCGTTCCAGCCATCAAATCGGCATCCCAGCCTAAAGGCAGAGAGCAAGACCGACGACAACCTCCTATCACCCCGGGCGAATACCGCCTCTAACTCGCTCTGGGCCAGCTTGTGCCACTTGTATTCCAGTCGCCCGCCCCGCAAAGCCTTGCTAAGTAGCGCCTGTTTAGCCATTAGCGCCGTTGTCGGGCCAAATCCCGCCCACTGGAAAGGGGTATGGGACTTGGGCACAAACGGAGAGACCGAAACCCTCACCCGCGGCCGGGGCCCAGTTTGCCTGGCTAACCTGGCCAGTGCCTGGGAAAGTTCCACTAACCCCTGGATATCTTCCGGTTGTTCAAAGGGCAGGCCAATCATAAAGTAGAGTTTGACCGACGCCCCGGCCTTGAATATTGTTCGAACAGTGTCCAGTATATCCTGCTCGGCCAGGGGTTTGTTGATCGCTCGTCTAAGTCTCTCGCTACCAGCCTCAGGAGCAATGGTGAAGCTGTTCGCTCCCCAGGCAACGATATTCTCCACCAGTTCAGGATTGAGGCTGCCCACCCTTAAGGAGGGGATTGAAAGGGAAAAACCCGATTGACTGTTGATACTGGCCAGGGCGTCAAACAACTCCGCCAAGGCGGAATAATCGCCGACACTCAACGAAAGCAGGGAAAGCTCATCATAACCGCTGGACTGAAGGCTGGCCCGGCAAAGCTTGGCGACAGTCTCCGGTCGTCTCTCCCGCAAAGGCAAATAGATGGAGCCTGCCTGGCAAAAGCGGCATCCCTGGGTGCAGCCCCGGGCGATCTCCAGGTTGAGCCGGTCGTGAATGATGCGGGTAAAAGGAACTAACGGCCTTGTCGGGAAGAAGGCCCGATCTAAATCTGTCACCACTCTGGCCGATATGGTTCGCTGGCCTTCCGTTAGCACTTCCAGCTGCTTGATCTTTCCAGCATCATCGTACCGGGGCTTATAAAAAGCGGGAACGTAAACACCGGAAATAGCCGCCAGACCAGCTAACAACTCCCACCTGGTGCCCCCGGCTTCCTGCCATTGTCGGAAACAATCAACTATATCGTTTATTCCTTCCTCGCCATCACCCAGAAAAAAAGCGTCGAAAAACTCGGCCACTGGCTCCGGGTTAAAAGCAATCGGCCCACCCCCGAGTACCAGAGGATGGAAGGGTTCCCTGTCCTTAGCCAAAAGGGGAATGCCAGCCAAATCAAGGATGTTGAGGATATTGGTAAAGGTAAGTTCATACTGGAGACTGATTCCCAATATATCGAAACGGTCCAAGGGCAGACCTGATTCCAGCGAGACGAGAGGAAGCCCCCGGCCGCGCAGTTGTTTTTCCATATCCAAGCCGGGTGCGAAAACCCGCTCGCAGGCCACATCCTCCCGCTGATTAAGGACATGATACAAAATGCGAATGCCGAGATGGGACATGCCCACCTCGTAAAGATCAGGATAGGCCAGACATACCTTAACTTTTCCAGCCAAATCCTTGCGAACCGAGCCCACCTCTCCACCAATATACCTGGAGGGCTTCTCCACCCGCGGCAATATATCCCGAAGTTGGGAGTTCATTTTGGCTACCTGAGGAAATTCCACTATCTTATTATAATAACACTAGCCTAGCAGCCAGTCTAACATAATCTGGTTAACGGCTAGGTTGTTATCAGACCCAGGTGATCTTTCCTGGGGGAGGTGCGCGTGGGTCCCTCTGTGGGGGGAACCATTTGTAAAAGGTTTTCCCCACACAACCCCGGTGAAGACCGGCCAAGCCCGGTTTGGAAGTTGACTTGGGCAATGGAATAATGTTTTAATCTTTTTTTAAAGTCTTCTTTTTTATCATGAACCAGGATTGGGGTATTTATATCCATTTTCCCTTCTGCTTGAGTAAATGCCCGTACTGTGCATTCAACTCGGTAACTTTCAGTAAATCCTCAGCCCAAGAGTACCTCACCGCGTTGAAGAGGGAGATGGAGGTCCGGTTGCCGACCGCAGCTGAGACCCGGCCCCACCCCTCATCCATTTACTTCGGGGGCGGCACACCCTCGCTGATGCCGGTGAAGTGGGCCGAAAGACTGCTGGCCGGAATAGCTGCCGACCCCGGCTATGGTCCCGAGACTGAAGTAAGCCTGGAGGTCAACCCTGATGTTCCCTCCCCCGCTGAGAAACTCTTTCCCGCCTTCAGGCAGGCCGGATTTAACCGGGCCATAATCGGTGTTCAATCCTTCCAGCCGACCCAGCTTAATAGCTTGGGTCGCAGACACAGCCCCGAGCAGGCTTTCCAAGCCTACCAATTCGCCCGCGCGGCAGGCTTCACCAACCTGGGTATTGATCTAATCTTTGCCCTGCCTGGCCAGAGCTTGGAGGACTGGGCGCGCGATCTGGAAACCGCGGTAAGCCTCGGCCCTGATCATATCTCCACCTACAGCCTGACCTTAGAGAAGGACACCCCCTTTTACCGGTTGAATCAAGTGGCTGAACTTACCCTGCCCGATGAGCAGTTGTACGGCCTGATGTTCAAGACCTGCCACTATTATCTCAGTCAGCATGGTTATGAACATTACGAGGTATCAAACTATGCCCGGCCTGGGTACCGCTCGGTCCACAACCAGTTATACTGGCGCCGGCAGGCCTGCCTGGGACTGGGAGCAGGAGCCCACTCATTCTTTCCCGAGCAGGGCGCTTACGGCGTAAGGGAAGCTAGCCCCACCCAGGTGTCAAAATACATGGGCCAGTTAAATCAACCGGCTAAGGCGCGCGACCGAGAATACCTGAGCCGTGGGGAGGCCTTATGCGAAGCGCTGTTTTTCGGCATCAGGACTATTGAGGGGGTAGATATGGAGGAACTGGCTCGGGAATTCCAGCTGGATTCCTTGCCAAACTGCCTGGCGCTTATTGAGGAACTTGAACAGGCCGACTTGGTCATCTTTTCCGCCAACCACCTGGTTCCCACCTGGAAAGGCATGCTGGTCGCCGATGAGATTACCCTGCGCCTGCTTAAGATACTGAGCTGAAACCCATCCCGGGGGACGGGGTGGATGTTTGGGGGAAACCCTTTGTAAAGGGTTCTCCCCCAACCCCCCTTCCCAAACTTTAGGCTAGCTCTGGATGGGCGCGGTAACGCCCATCCAGATAACCCAGGGGCTAGGGGGTCAGGGGGAGGGGGCCTTGGTCCCTTTCCCTGGGAGTGTCACTCATGTCTCATAATAAGATACCGTCAACTCAGTAGGCCCTTGACAGCCGGACATATAGTGATTATTTTATTCTTGGGGCAAGTTCCCTAAGGAGTCTTATTATCCGAAGAAGGGGAATGGGATGAAGGTTGATATGGCCGATAGACATAAGCTAGTCTTGCGGGCAGTCATCCATGAATATATAGACACGGCCGAGCCCATCGGCTCAAACACTATATGTCGGCACTGGCCTTTGGGATTAAGCCCGGCATCGATTAGAAACGTAATGGCTGACCTAGAGGAGATGGGACTCCTCTGGCAACCTCATGTTTCTGCCGGTCGGGTACCCACTGAGAAGGCCTTCCGCTTCTATGTCGATTATCTGTTGAAGGTCCGTAAGCTCCAGCAAAGGGAACAGGAGAGAATACGCAGGCATTATCTTTCCACCCCCCTGGAGCCGGAAGAGTTCCTGCGTCGGGCGGCCCTAATATTGTCCACTCTGTCCGACTACATAGGTATGGTGGTGGCGCCCAATGTAAGTTTAGGGGGTCTAAAGCATCTGCAGTTTACCAAGGTTTCCGATACCCAGATTCTGGCCATTCTCATCTCCAACGCGGGAATAGTCCAGCACAAGTTACTTGCCGGTACTGACGGCCTGACCCAGGATGAGCTGGATAAAGCCAGTCGCTACCTAAACTCTGAGCTGGCCGGGTTAAGCCTGATACATATGCGCCAGAAAATCTTACAGCAAATGCAGGAAGAGAAGGTAAGATTTGATGTCTTGCTCAAGCGGGCCCTGGAGCTTGGCGAGGCCGCGCTGGCCGAGCTGGATAAATCTGATGTTTACGTAGAGGGCAGAGTTAAGATCCTCAACCAGCCGGAGTTTGCCGATGCAGAAAAGATGAGGTCTATCTTCAGTGCCTTTGAAGAAAAGAGCAAGCTGTTGAAACTATTGGATAAGAGCCTTCAGGCCGCGGGGATGAGTATATACATAGGCTCGGAAAATGAAATCGATGAGATTAAGGAATTCTCTTTGGTCGCCTCCAACTACCAAATGGGGAGTAGAGTTATAGGGACATTGGGCGTGCTGGGCCCGACGCGGATGAATTACTCCCGTGTTATTCCGGTAGTAGACTACGTCTCTGAGCTGGTCAGCGAGTTTCTGGAGGCCTAGGTGGTGGAAAAAAAGGAGGAACAAGGAAAGCCAACCGAGGCGGAAGCTGGTTCAGCACAACCTGCCGCTGAGGAATACCCTGACAAGTTGGCTGAGCTGGAACAGACCTTGAAGGAAAAAGAAGGCGAAGCCGCCGACCTAATTGACCGCCTCAAAAGGCTGGCAGCCGAGTTCGAGAATTATAAGAAGAGGATAGCCAAGGAAAAGGAAGAATTCAGAAATTTGTCCCAGCAGTCCCTGGTGCGGGAATTACTCCCGGTAGTGGACAACCTGGAACGAGCCCTCCTCCACGGGAAGGACAACCAAGAAGCCTCCGATTTGGTGCAAGGGGTGCAGTTGACCTTGGACGGGCTGATCAAATGCCTGGATAATTTCGGGGTCGTCCCCTTTGATTCTCTTGGACAGCCCTTTGATCCGGAGAAACACGAGGCTATGGCCCTGGCCGAATCAGCCGAAGCGCCACCCAACACGGTTATCGCCGAGCATCGCCGGGGATATCTTATAGGAGAGCGAGTAATTCGCCCGTCATTGGTCATCGTTTCCAAGGAAACATCCTCGGAGCAGAATGCGGCCGCCGAGAAAAGTGAAGAAAATGAGAACAGCCAATAAAAGTATCATCGTTGTAGATATTGTTTGGTTAGGAGGATAGTATGGCTAAAGTCATCGGCATCGACTTGGGTACCAGCAACTCCTGTGTGGCTATCATGGAGGGGACCGAGCCCAAGGTACTGATAAATTCGGAAGGTGGTAGGGTTACTCCTTCAGTAGTGGCCTTTACCGATTCCGGTGAGCGGCTGTTAGGCCAAGTGGCCCGAAGGCAGGCCATCACCAACCCGGAGAACACCGTATACTCGATTAAGAGGTTGGTCGGTCGGCGGTATGACTCTCCTGAAGTGAAGAAGTCCATCAAGTTGCTACCTTACAAGATAGTGGAGGCGGAAAACGGCGATGCTTGTGTGGAGGCTAGGGAGAGAAAATATTCCCCTGCCGAGATCTCCGCTATGGTTCTGCAAAAGATGAAGCAAACCGCCGAGGACTATCTGGGGGAGAAAGTAACCCAGGCAGTAATAACTGTTCCCGCTTACTTCAATGATAGTCAGCGTCA